>VYDF01000200.1 GCA_009843565.1 Acidimicrobiia bacterium
TGGGCAACCTCTGAGCCGATGGAGTGCTGGAGTATCGACACCTGGCCATCAGCCCTCCACTTTTCGATAGAGATGGTGACACTGCCTGACCGGGTCTTGCGCTCCACCACGATGCGAACGTCGATGCCCTTCTCCTCGAGGAGTTCTTGAATCAGCCGGGTGTGGTTGCTGGTTGCGTCCCCAGAGGCCATCTGCGGAATCAGAATGTCGACAGCGGGGCTCATGGACGGCTCTAGTTCGAGTTGTCCGGCCGGCTCTCAGAACGGTGGGCGACGACGATCTCTGTGATACGAGAGTCGGAGCAGGGTTCCAGACTGGCGTCGAATCCGGCCCGCTCCAACAGATGTCGCCATGTGATCGGTGAGATGCCCAATCCTGATCCCAGCTCCAGTTCCACTCGGCTCCGGTTTGCCGGATCGGCCACCGCCACAATGATCCGCCCGGTCTTCATCAGCTTATGGCCGGCTTGGTCGATCACTCCCAACAGGTCTGTCAGCGCCAGCTTCTCCACGAAGCCTGTCAAGACGATCGTGCTGAAACCTTCATTGCCGACGTCGGCCAGATACGAGGTCGCATCACCGGATCGGATGTCGACCCGGCTGCGCAGGCCCGCGAGGACGCGGTCGGGGTCTTGTTCTACACCGCGGGCGCGGATGCCCCGGTCGCCCATGGCCTTCAATATGGCGCCCTCCCCACCAGAGAGCACCAGGCACGGTCCCACGCCGGCAAAGTCCGCCACGAGGGACGCCACCGCGGGCGACGGCTCAGGGGGATCGTCCAAGCAGTCCGAGGCTGTAGATTCAGCTTGGTCCACTGGCTGGGCGGTGGCGGCTTCCAGATTCCCGAGGCGGGTTTCGAGGCTGCGCAGATGCCGGATCAGCACTCCGGAGAACACGTTGAATTGGTCGGTCAGGAACCGGATATACCAATAGGTCAGTTTGCGGACCAGCCACTTCACGCCCCGCAGGCCCCGACGCGATCCGATAGGAACTTGAGGATCGAGGGCAGCCAGGCTCGCGGTCTGGTCCAGGAGATCACCGCGGCTTTCGTCAACCTCCCCTGATGGAGTGATGTCGGCCCATGTCTGCTCTATATCGCGTTCGAATTGGCCGAACGTGTCGTCTTCGCGGCGTTGTTTCTCAGCCTCAGCCTCGATTGTGGCGCTGATCCTTTCGGTGTCGATGAGGTCAGGTCGAGGCATTGTTGCGCGACCTGTGGGCGAGCCGTCGAGCGAGGCGGATGATGGCCGGGCGGGCAAGGTCTTCGTGCAGGCGGAGGATCTCAGCATCCTTTTCGGCGATGCGGGCGTCCTTCTCGGCAACGCGGGTGTCACGCTCGGCAATGCGGGTGTCACGCTCGCGAACGCGGTCTTTCCACTCTTCGATACGGGCATCCCGTTCTGCGACACGGTCTTCGAGCTCAGCGATTCGATTCTCCTGATTGGCAATGAGATCGCGCTGATACCGGCTTTGTGCCTCAGCCCCGATAGTTCGGTTGCGCAGATCTAGGATTTCGTGGCGAAGCTCTTCGCGGTCTTCGCCGTCGACAAGGTCGGCAACCATGCGAGGCTGGTCGCGGTCTTCGCCGTCGACAAGGTCGGCAACCATAGGTAAATCGTAGTGGTGGTCGGTCCCTGGGCTGATGGAGCGGGGAAAAGAACTGGGTGCTTCGCCCCAGCGGGCGATGAATCTGTCCGATTCCCACCCCTCGATTACCGGCGGCCGGCTGGCGCTCTCGTGGTGTACGAGGGTGGCGGCGGACTCTACCACCACCCGCAAGCCCGACCGGGTGAGTCGCAGGCACAAGTCGATGTCTCCGTAGGAAGCGGGGAACTGCAATGACATCCCCCCGACCGCCAGCAGGTCACGGTGCCGGGCCAGCAGACATGCTCCGGTGACGCAATCCGCATCGCGGACTGTGTCCCCCCCGGTCGCGGCGGCTTCGGTCACCTGGCATCCCCGGAAGGAATGAATGGGATGGGCACCTTCAAACTCAATGCCGATGTGCTGTATCGACCGGTCGGGGTACAACAGCGTCGCCCCCACTGCGCCGATGGTGGGATCGTCGAGATGGGCAGCCATTTGCCCAAGCCAATCGGAGGATTCTGCTTCGACGTCGTCGTTGAGCATCAAGACCAACTCGCCGCGGCTGGCCAGCAGGCCGCAGTTCACAGCTCGGGAGAAGTCGAATGATCCTGCACCCCGGTGTATGACCCTTATGGGCAGTCCGGCAATCTGCTGAGGCGGATTGCCCTGAAATTCGTCGCCCACCACCACGATCACTTCCTTTGGCAGGGGTTCCAGCCGAGCAAGCGTGGTCAGACAGCGGTCCAGCATCGAGGTTTCCGCGCCAGGGAGGACGTGGCCAGCACTGGGAATGACAATCGATGTTCGGGCCTGTGAAAGCGTTGGGGAATCGGCCATGAATCTTGATCGATGCTACTGGGGGCAGGCCGGGCTGGCAGCCGCAGGGGAGTGGCGGCTATTTGATAACGGCAATGACGTCGCCGCCGCCCACCGCGTCGCCCTCGGCCACCCTGATCTCAGCCACGGTGCCGGACTTCTCGGCGCACACGTTGTTCTCCATTTTCATGGCTTCCAGCACCACGATGGGATCGCCCGCGTCCACTGTGTCGCCCTCGGCCACCATCACCTTCACGATGGTGCCCTGCATGGGAACGACGACATCACCGCTGCCTCCGCTAGCCCCGCTCTTGCCCGCAGCCGCTCGTTTGGGGCGCTTGGCCGTACCGGTCGCCGAGGCCGGGGTCGAAGCGGACTCTGGAACCCACATCCGCACTGAGAAACGCTGGCCGTTGACCTCCACATCGATGTCCCGCGGCACTCGGGACTCGTCGTCAATGGCCGGAGCCGCGATTTTTGCCCCCCCGATCCCCGTGAGGTCCAGCGTCTCCTCCACCCACTTGGTGGAGTGGGCCAAGGCGGCGAAATCGGGGTGGGCCAGAATGGCCACATCGGCGCCGATTGTGGTGGCCACCCCGCTCACTTCCAGCTCGTCGAGGGCCCGCAGCGTGCGGGCGATGGCAGTGGGCCGGTCCCGGCCCCAGCAGATCAGCTTGCCGACCAGATTGTCGTAGAACTGGCTGATCTCGTCGCCGGCCTCGTAGCCGCCGTCCCAGCGGGTGCCGAAGCCACTGGGCAAATTCAGGCCGGTGATCGGTCCCGGTGACGGCAGAAATGCACCCTCGGCGGGGTCTTCGGCGTTGATGCGCACCTCGATGGCGTGGCCGGAGATGGCGATGTCGTCTTGGGCAAATGGCAGCGGCTCGCCTGAGGCCACCCGAATCTGCTGTTCCACCAGGTCGACCCCGGTAACCATCTCGGTGGCCGGGTGCTCCACCTGGAGCCGGGTGTTCATCTCCAGGTAGTAGAACTCGCCGTCCTCATACAGGAACTCCACCGTTCCGGCATTCACGTAGTCGCAGCCTTGGGCCACCTTGACCGCGGCCTCGCCCATGGCGGCGAGCACATCGGGGTCGATGCCCGCTGCGGGGGCCTCCTCGATGAGCTTCTGGTGGCGGCGCTGGGCCGAGCAGTCGCGGGTGCCCAGGTACACGCAGTTGCCGTGGGTATCGGCCAGTACCTGCACCTCTACATGGCGGGGCTTCTCCAGGTAGCGCTCCATGTAGATCTCGTCGCGTCCGAAATAGCTGAGGGCTTCCCGCTGGGCCGACTCGATGGCCTCTTCCACCGCGCTCTCGTCGGCCACCACCTTCATGCCCCGGCCGCCGCCGCCAAAGGCTGCCTTGATGGCCACCGGATAGCCGTGCTCAGCCCCGAAGGCCCTGACCTGGTCGGGGTCGGTGATGAGGTCGGTAGTTCCGGGAACGCCGTGGACCCCGACCCGCTCAGCGGCCTGGCGGGCGGAGATCTTGTCGCCCATGATCTCTATCGCATCGGGATTGGGGCCGATGAACGCCACGCCCCGGGCGGTGATGGCTCGGGCAAAGTCGGCGTTCTCGGAGAAGAAGCCGTAACCGGGGTGGACGCCATCGGCCCCGGTGCGCTCGATGATCCCGAGAATGGCCTCGGTGTTGAGGTAGCTCTCGGCTGCGGTTTGTCCGCCCAGTGCGTGGGCCTCGTCGGCCATGCGCACGTGGAGGGCATTGCGGTCGAGCTCGGAATACACCGCAACCGTGGCAATGCCCATCTCCCGGCAAGCCCGGATCACCCGAACGGCAATCTCCCCCCGGTTCGCCACCAGCACCTTGGTCAACACGGCAATATGGTGGCAGACGGGTTCTCAAGCACGCGAATAATGGCGGTTCAGCAGATTGGAGTTCGGCGCGTGGATTTGAATGAGGTTGCCGGATATCGGGTGGAATGGGTATCCGAAACCGGCTCCACCAACGCCGACCTTTTGGCTTTGGCTCGACGGGGTTCAGAATCCAACCGAGTTCTGGTGGCCGACTATCAGAGTGCGGGCCGGGGCCGCCGGGGCAGAACCTGGGGGGCGGCTCCGGAC
>VYDF01000099.1 GCA_009843565.1 Acidimicrobiia bacterium
CCGCTAGAAAAAGCTAAGCCTCCGTGATGGCGCCCTTTTCGGCCCCTTGGGCCAAGCGGGCGTATTTGGCCAGGACGCCCTTGGTGTAGCGGGGCTCGGGTGGCTTCCAGTTGGCCCGCCGCTCGGCCAGGGTGGCCTCGTCCACCAACAGGTCGATGGAGTGGTCCCGCACGTCTATTCGAATCCGGTCGCCCTCGGCCACCAGCGCAATCGGCCCGCCTTCAGTGGCCTCAGGGGCCACATGGCCCACACAGAACCCGTGGGTGCCGCCCGAGAATCGACCGTCGGTGACCAAGGCGGCGTCTCCCCCGCGGCCTGCACCCTTCATCGCCCCGGTGATGGCCAGCATCTCTCTCATACCCGGGCCGCCTCTGGGCCCCTCGTAGCGGATCACCACTATGTCGCCGGCTTCGATGCGTCCGCTCAGCACCGCGTCCATGGCCGTGTCCTCGCCGTCGAACACCCGGGCCCGGCCCTCGAAGTGGTCGAAATCGATTCCGGCCACCTTCAGCACCGCCCCTTTGGGGGCCAGCGATCCAGTCAATACGGCGATACCGCCGACATCGTGCAGAGGGTCGTCCAACCCGTGGATCACATCGCCATCCGGACCAGGGGGGTCGAGCAGGGCAAGGTTCTCGGCCATGGTCTTGCCGGTGACGGTGACCTCGTCGCCGTGTAGCAGGCCCTCCTCCAGCAGCATCTTCATCACCACCGGAACACCGCCGATGCGGTCGATGTCGGCCATGTGGTATTGGCCGTGGGGCTTGGTGTCGGCCAGATGGGGAACCCGGGCCGCCACCTTGTTGAAGTCGTCCAACTCCAATTCCACCCCGGCCTCCCAGGCGATGGCCAACAGATGCAGCACCGCGTTGGTCGATCCGCCTAGGGCCATGGTCACCGCGATGGCGTTCTCAAACGCCCCCTTGGTCATTATGGTGCGGGGCCGGATGTTGTCCCGCAACAGCCCGATCACCGCGGTGCCGCTGGCGTAGCTGTAATCGTCGCGGCGCCGGTCGACCGCGGCAGCCGAGGCGCTGCCCGGCAGCGACATGCCCAGCGCCTCCCCGATCGAGGCCATGGTGTTGGCGGTGAACATCCCCGCGCACGAGCCCTCGGTGGGGCAGGCGTTGCGCTCGATGGCATCGAGCTCCTCGTCGTCGATGTCGCCCACCGCGTGGGCGCCCACTGCCTCGAACACGCTCACAATGTCGAGCACCTTGCCGTTGTGCTGGCCCGGGAGTATCGAACCGCCGTAAACGAATACCGACGGCAGATTGAGGCGGGCCGCGGCCATCAGCATGCCGGGCAGCGACTTGTCGCAGCCCGCGAAGCTGACAAAGGCATCCAGCCGCTCAGCGTGCATCACCGCCTCCACCGAATCGGTGATGATCTCCCGGCTTACCAGGGAGGCTCTCATTCCCTCGTGCCCCATGGAAATGCCGTCGGACACCGCGATGGTGTTGAACTCGATCGGGAAACCGCCCGCGTCCCGCACACCCTGCTTGGCCCGCTTGGCCAAGCGGTCCAGCGGGAGATTGCAGGGGGTGACCTCGTTCCACGACGACGCCACCCCCACCTGGGGCTTGTCCCAATCATCGTCGGTCATGCCGACGGCCCGAAGCATGGCCCTCGCCGGCGCCCTTTCCGCTCCCGAGGTGACCTCGTGAGAACGTGGCTTCATATCGCTCATGACGACAGGCTACCTAGTGACATGCCGAGAACTAGAGGGCTATCGGGGGATTGGAAGTCGCCCTATGACCGGGAGATCGCCCGGTTGGCGGTTCCCGCACTGGGCGCGCTCATTGCCGAGCCGCTCTACACCCTGGCCGACACCGCGGTGGTGGGGCATCTGGGCACTCCCCATTTGGGAGGACTGGCGGTGGCCTCGCAGGTGCTGTTGGGGGCGCTGTCGCTGTTTATCTTTCTGGCTTACGGGACCACCGCCGCCGTGGGGCGGCTGATAGGCGCAGGAGACCACCACCGGGCCGCCCAGCAGGCCGTGCAGGGCCTGTGGCTGGCCGCCGCGGTGGGCGCGGTGCTGGCCGCGGCGGCCTATGTCTTCGCCGACCCCCTGCTGAGGATCCTCGGAGCAGACGGCGAAGTGCTGGCCCAGGGTCGGATATACCTGCGCATCAGCCTCTTCGGTCTGCCGGGCATGCTCATCACGCTGGCCGGAGTGGGCTATCTGCGAGGGCTGCAAGACACGCTGCGCCCCCTCAAGGTGGCGGTATTCACCGCCGGGCTGAACCTCGTGCTGGAACTGGTGTTGATCTACGGCCTCGGATTCGGGATTGGCGCCTCGGCGTTGTCCACCGTTGTCGCTCAATGGCTCGCTGCCGGGGCCTACGTTTGGTGGATTCGAGAGGCTGTGACGGCCCATGGAGTGACCATGGCTCCTGACCGCTCAATGATCGCCCGGCTCGCGGTGGTGGGATTGGACCTGTTCCTGCGGACGGCGGCGCTGCGGGCCTCGTTCACCATGTCGGTGGCAGTGGCCGCCCGGTTGGGCGACATCGAATTGGCCGCCCATGAGGTGATCTACCAGCTCATGTTCTTCTTGGCCCTGGTGCTGGACGCGGTGGCCATTGCCGGACAAGCCATGATCGGCCGCTTTCTGGGAGCCAACGAGTTGCCCCAAGCCCGGGCCGCCGGCCGTCGCATGATCGAGTGGGGGTTGGCGACCGGATTGGCCGCCACCATCGTGTTGCTGATCACCAGGCCGTGGCTCCCGCTGGTGTTCTCCAGCGATGAGGCGGTGCTGTCCCTGGTCGGCTTCCTGATGCTGCATTTGGCGTTCATCCAGCCGGTGAACGGGGTGGTGTTCGCCCTCGACGGCGTGCTGATCGGCGCAGGCGATATGCGATTCCTGGCGGTGGCCATGGCCGGCGCAGCGGCGGTGTTCATCCCCTTGGCCCTGTGGGTGATGGCCGCCGACGCGGGCATCGGCTGGCTGTGGGGGGCCATGTGGGCCCTCATGGGCGCTCGGATAGTGGCCCTGCTTTGGCGCTTCTCCAGCTCTCGCTGGCTGGTTCCCGGCGCCGTCCGCTGAACTGTTTCGGACTAGCCGGCGGCCGCCTCGATGTGGGATTTGATGCCGTCCACCACCCGCTGCATGTTGGCCCGGTGGACTCGGAGGCGGTTGGCGATGATCCGGTGCTCTTTGTCGGGGTTCTGTTCGATGAACATGTTGAGGCCCGAAAGGCCGGGGCCGAGCAGCAGTCGGTACAGCAGCCGGGTGCCGCCTCCCATTAGCGGTTGGATCTCGAAGCGCCATCGGGCCCCGGGGTTGTCGGGGTCGGATGTACACCAGCCGAAAGCTGTCGGCCTTTCGCACACGTCCACGAAGCAAGGGACTTCCCAGTCGCCCATCACTTCGAGGTGGTTGCGGCCGGTGAAGGTCGCCCCCAGCACTGGGCCGTCGAACCCCTCGTCCCAGGTTGCCCCGGTGAACTCGTCGGAGAATTGGGCGGGCAGGTCGATGTCGGTGACCGCGGCCCACACCTCGTCCACCTCGGCAGAGATGTCGGTCTCCACCACCATGCCGGGACCGTCGGCCATCGTCACCGATGTTCCCGGCCCCGACTCGTAGATGCGGCCGTAGCCGTCGAAGAAGGCGATGTCCCGGGCCGGGGCGCGGCGGGCGGGACGGAAGTCGGTGCCCTTGGTCCAGGCCACCGGGAACATGGCGATCTCGGTGATCTCGTCGGGGATGCCGAGCAGTTCCTTCAACTCGGGGGCCTTGGCCAGGATGGCCGTGGTCCAAGCGGTGCCCAACCCCCGGGCCCGCAGGGCCACACAGAAGCTCCACCCGCTCTGGATGACCGAGTCGAACAGGCCGGGGGCGCCGCTGCCGTCGTGGCGGCCCACGATGGTGGGGATGACGATCACCGGCACCTCGGCCAAATGCTCCACCAGATAGGCCGACGAGCTCACCGTGCGGGCCCGAGGGTGGTCGGTGCCCTCCAGGCGGTCGCGGGCCTCGAGCATGAAGCCGCCCACTACTTCGCGATAGAGCCGAGCCAACTCCTGTTTGATCTCGGGGTCGCGCACCACAATCCACCGTCGGCTGGTCTGGTTCCCGCCGGTGGGGGCCTGCTCGGCGATGTCGATGCAGTCGAGGATGATCTGGTCGTCCACCGGCCGTTCCAGATCCAGCCGCTTGCGCACCGCCCTGGTTGTGGTCAGGGCCAGATCTACCGAGTCGGCATCGATGCTCATGATTGGCTGGCGTCGTTGTAGATGCCGCGGGACATGAGCGACTGCTCTTGGTCTCGCCGCCGGCGGTATACGTCGGCTCGCATCTCGAGGACATCGGGATCATCGGGGGCGGCTTTGGCGGCCCACTCGGCGAGATGGCACGCCAGCCGCAGGTTGCCGGCCTCACTCAGCTCGGTGGCTCTGGCAGCCACGGCCCCGGCGCCTCCGGCCAGTCGGGCTACCTCTGCGGCAATTGCCTGGTCGGGGGCGGGCTTGAGG
>VYDF01000228.1 GCA_009843565.1 Acidimicrobiia bacterium
AGACCATCGATCAGGTGAAGCTCTACGGGGACCATGTCCGCTGGTACGCCGAGACGCCGTGCGACTTCGACGAGCCCGAATACTTCGCCCGTCTGGCGATTCGGGCGGCCACAACGGCCGGCGCCGGGCCCAACCCTGGCCCGGTGCATCTCAACTGGCCTTTCCGCAAGCCGCTGGAGCCCCAAAGCCCGATGCCCCGATTCGATGCATCCGTGGGCCAGTCAATTGCCATTGTCCGACCACTCGTGGAAGCCGATGTAGACGCGGTAACCCGGTTGGCGGCCCGCAGGGGGCTGATCGTGGCTGGGGCACTGGACGTGGACAATGCCGGTGCCGCAGCCATTGTCGCCTTTGCCGAGGCGGCGGGTTGGCCCGTGGTGGCCGATGCCGGATCGCAGCTCCGGGGCCAGGGGCCAATGGTTCTGGATGGTGCGGAGTGGGTGCTTGGCCGGGCTGATCTGGCCCCCGACGTTCTGGTGCGCATAGGCGGTCCCCCCAGCAACCGGGCGGTCATTGACTTTGTGGAGTCCTGCACAGCGTCCGAACGGCTGCTGGTGGATCCCCGGCGCCGGTGGGAGGAGCCGTCGTTCGGATGGACAGCCGCGCTGGCGTCCGATCCGGTGGCTCTGCTGGGTGCGGCTGCTGGGCAGATGGCCTCGGCTGGTGACGCCTGGGCGTTGAGTTGGATCGAAGCGGCTGCCGACGTGTGGGATCGGGTGGAGGCGGCTCTGGGTCTCGAGGAATTGCTGGAGCCGCTACTGGCCACCATCCTGCTGCGGGCGCTGCCCCCAGAGATGGCGCTGTATGCATCCAGCAGCATGCCGGTGCGAGACGTGACGTCGTTCTGGCCATCCGACGCCCCGCCTCGGCGAGTTCTGGTCAACCGGGGGGCCAACGGCATCGACGGGGTGGTGTCGTCGGCGTTGGGGGCTTCTCTCGCTGTCGAACAGCCGGTGGCGGCGCTGGTGGGCGACGTGGCCCTACTGCACGACATCGGCGGGCTGCTGGCCGCATCCCTGTCGGGGGCCGATCTCACCGTGGTGGTGCCCAACAACGACGGCGGCGGCATCTTCTCTCTGCTCCCGCTGGCCGACGGCGGTTCCGACGTCTACTTCGAAGAACTGTTCCACACCCCTCACGGCGTTTTATTGGGCGATCTGGCCAAAGGAATGGGCGTCCACTATCGCCAGGTCGAAAGGGCCAATGAGCTGGCCGATGCCGTCACCACGGCTTCGGGAGTGACGGTGATCGAGGTGCCGATAGACCACGATGCCGCTATGAAGCAGCGCCAGCAGCTTGCCGACCTGACCGAATGAGCACAACGGCCATCGTGGTCCTGCACGGATTCACCGGATCGGCCGCGGCCATGGCCCCGCTCACCAGCCGATTGCCCGGCCCGGTGCTGGCTCTCGACCTTCCTGGTCACGGATCGGGGCCGATCTCCGACGATCCGGCCGATTACACCATGTCCGCCGCGGTTGCCGGCGTGGTCGACGCCACCGCTCATTTGGAACATTTCGCCCTGGTGGGTTACTCGATGGGTGGCCGTGTCGCACTCCACGTCGCGCTGGCCCACTCGGACCGAGTAGCCGCTCTGGCCGTCATTGGCGCCCGAACCGGGATCGACGACCCCGCTGAACGGGCCGAGCGCATCGCCGCCGACGAAGCACTGGCCAATCGGATCGAGTCCGAGGGCATCGAGTGGTTCGCCGACTACTGGGCCGACCGTCCCCTCTTTGCCACCCAGCGATCTCGCCTGTTGCCCGAGCAGCAAGCCGAGTTGCGAGCCCAGCGGCTGGCCTGCGATCCCCAGGGGTTGGCCCACAGTCTGCGGGGCATGGGCGCTGGAGCGGCCGAGCCCGTCGGCGGCCGGCTGGGGGAGCTGGCCATGCCCTGCGCGCTCATTGCCGGTGCCGACGACGCCAAGTTCGCAGCCATCGCCCATTGCATGGCTGGGTTCATCCCGCGGGCCACTGTCGGCTTGATTCCCGATGCTGGCCATGCTGCTCACCTAGAAGCTCCCGACGCGACCGCCGCCGCGGTGATTCAATGCATGTCGAGCTAAGGGAGATTTCCCTCAAGCTGCGCCTTCCAGTGATAACCGGCCGGGGCACCATCACCCAAAGATATGGCCTTTTGGTGCATATATCCGATGGGGGCGTCACGGGCTGGGGGGAGGCCATGCCACTGCCGGGATGGCCGGGGGCCGATCTTTCGGCCACCCAGAGGGCATTGGAAGCGTGGGCCGCCGATCCTGATCCGGGGGGCTTGCCCTCAGAGCGTTTTGCCCATGGGGCTGTCGAACTGGCCCTTCTCGATTTGGAGGCTCGGCGAACGGGAAAGACCCAGGCCGAGGTGCTGGCCGACGACCAGCCGGTGGCCGATTCGGTGGAGTTGAACGCATTGGTGAATGATGCCCATGCCGCGGCGGCCGCGGAGGACATCGGCTTCCGGACGGTGAAGCTGAAGGTGGGAGCGTCTGATCTGGACGAGGATCTAGCCTCGGTGGCCGCGGTACGCAGCGTTATCGGTGCGGACACCCGACTGCGCCTCGACGCCAACGGAGCCTGGACCGCAGGGGAAGCGGCTGAAGCACTGGCTCGGCTGGAGCAATTCGAGATCGAGTACGTCGAAGAGCCCGTGGCTGGTATCGAGTCTCTGGCCCAGGTGGCGCCCCAATCGCCAATACCGGTGGCAGTGGACGACAGTTTGGGCTCAGCCGACGCCCAGATCCCCGAATCAATAGCGGTAGTGGTGGTCAAGCCCATGGCCCTGGGCGGCCCCCGCACCGCCTACGCCGCTGCCCATCGCTGGATCGAACAGGGCCGCAAAGTGGTCGTCACCAACTTCTTCGACTCCGCCATCGGCCAACACGCCGCCCTGAGTGTCGCCGCCGCCCTTCCCGGCCCCCCACAAGTCCACGGCGCTATTACCACCAACCTGTTCACCCGTGATCTTGCGGACCCGTCGCGGATTGCCTATGGCCGCTGCCCCCTCCCTGCCCGCGGTCCAGATCTGCTGGTCTGACAGACCTCTAGGGTTCCCAGACCACGGTGTCGGTGTTGGCGTCGATGATGATGCGGTTGTCGAGGGGCTGGTCGAGGGCGATGTCGGCGGACTGTTGAAGCCCGGAGCGTTGGCACTTCTCGGTGGTGACCAGGGCGTAGATGGTGATCTTGATTTGGGTGATGCCGTAGTCGACCTCGGAGTCGCTGAACTCCTCGCACACCGTGCCCCAGTAGCGCACGGTCAGGGTGCGGTCGTCGTCGGCCACTTCCACGTTGTTGATGATGCGGATCTCGCGGGGCGGCCCCTGGGGGAGTTCCTTGGTCTTGGTGGTGCAGCCCGCGGCCAGCAGGACCACCGCCAAGAGCAAAGCGATCCGGGGAGGGCTCACGATTGCTCGGCCAGAGTTGTCACTATTTCCACTGCTCGGCCAATGGATTCCCGGGCAAGTTTGTTCCAGGCCTTGGCGACTTCGGAATCGGCGTCTTCGGTCCACCCCTGCCAGGTGAGCAGCGACCCATCGCCTTGAGGAGCCACTTCGGTGAGCGCCTCGTAATGATCCACCGGAGCGCCCGACACCATCCGGTAGCGCCGCTTGCGGGGGACCTCCAGCTCTACGCACACCTCGTGTAGCTCATAGCCCTGGAGCTCGAACACAACCAGCGCCCCCGGCCCGTGCGGGGGCGGATTGCCGAGCCGGGCGTAAGTGGGGGCATCTTCTGGGCCGCCGATCAAACCCAGCAAGGCGGCGAACACTGCCTCCGGAGAAGCGTCAACCCCTTGGTCGATCCGATAGTGCTCTCGGTACTTCTCCACGATCAGATCATGCCACTCGAATGCAAGGTGGTTGGGGTGGGGCAATACCGTCAAGCCGTGGGACTCCGGCGGTCGCAGCTCGTGGTGGTGTGGCTGATCGGCGCGGCGGTGATCCTGCCCAACGCCACCATCGCCCCGGCCATCCCCGACATCGCCGACGCCTTCGGCATCTCTGACCAGACCTCTGTGTTCATCTTGATGACCGCCCACGCCCCCGGCTTGTTCATGGCGTCGGTGATCGGGGTGGCCGCCGACCGCTACGGACGCCGGCGGATCATCGTCCCCTGCCTGCTGGTGTTCGGGCTGGCCGGGCTGGTCATCATGGCGTCCACCAACCTGGCCATGCTGTTGACCTTCCGGTTCATCCAGGGGCTGGGCTCTTCCGGATTCTTGAGCCTGGCTCTGGTCATCATCGGCGACAACTACGAAGGGGTGGAGCGAACCCGGATCATCGGCCAGAACGCCTTGTCTATGAACTTGAGCGTGGCCTTGCTGCCCGCGGCGGGTGGTTTGCTCACCGAGCTGTTCGGCTGGCGGGGCCCGTTCGCACTGCACGCCTTCACCATCGTGTTGGCTTTGTTCGCGGCCACCC
>VYDF01000202.1 GCA_009843565.1 Acidimicrobiia bacterium
ATACGAGCCCTGGGAAACCTAGCCGACCAATTCGCCCGCCCCGCCCCCACCCTCGCCCCCGCAATCGACTTCGGCTGACCGGTAGCCGACCGGGCCGACGATGACGCCCACAGCCGGCCCTGCGGGAGCTCCCAGCGCCGGGCGGCACCAACAGGACGCATTGTCCACAAGCGGGCTCCGATCTGGGTCGATCTGCCAGGCGCCGGGCTTGGCCCGCCGGACTGGGATGCCCGGTTGGCGGCCGTATCGAGAGCCGCTCGGGCTTGGCCCATCGCCCGTTCGCGTCTTGGGCCGCGCAACGCGAGGTGTCGAATGGGGCGGCGGCAGCGGTGACTGTGCCTTCACATGAGACTTGCGGCCGGTCGCTTGAGGGTTTGCGACCGGTTGCGACCGGTTGGGGTGTGCAGGCTGGCGGGCATGGATGTTTCAAATTGTGCGTGGGCTCCTGGTTGGAAGGCCGAGGAGCGGCAGCGGTTCTTGTCGGAGGTCGAGTCGGTGGTCGGCGCCCGGTTCGGCGACTACGAGCTCGACGCGGCCGAGGGCACGATCACAGTGTCGGACCTGGATTGCGTCTTCGGCTTGTCGAATCTGGCCCAGACGTGCCGGTTGGCCGATCCCGAAGACTGGCGCTTGCTGGTGTATTCGCACATCACCCGCCTCGACGACTTCGCCCCCGCCGCGCTGGCCGAGCTGATGTCGGACTACGAGCGGGTCAGAGACGACCTGCGGGTGCGGGTGGTGTCCCAGAGCCACGTGGCCCACATCGACCCGGTGGCCGACCCGCTGCCGCTGGGCCTGTACTCGTGTTTGTCTGTCGATCTGGACGGAGCGGCGATGCCGGTGGACCGCGGCTACTTCGACGGATGGGGCGTGGACCACGACGAGGTGATGGCCGCGGCTGTCGCCAACTCGCTGGGTGCCGACAAGCTGGCGGTGACCGAGTCGCGCGAGCTGTCGGGCCGGTTCACGGTGCTGGCCGGCGAGTCCTTGTTCGCCACAGCTCACCTTTTGGACCTGGCCGATTCGCTTCCCGATGTGGGGCCGAGGGGGGCGGTGGTGACGGTGCCGACCGCCCGCGAGGTGATGGTGTGCGCCGTCGACCCTCCCGAAGACTTCGAGAGCGACGGGCCGGCGATGCTGGCCGCCAGCTACGTCCGGTATCTGGCCGGGCCGAACTCGGTCACCTCCAACGCCTTGTGGTGGCGGCCCGGCGAGCCGCTAGAGGGATTCGCCCGCCTCGACCACGGCGGCTTCGAGCTGGTCGCCCCACCGGAGCTGCGGGAGCATCTCGGACTCGCCACAGCGAAGAACGCCGAGCGCTCAAGGGGAGAGGAAATCGACCTCTAGAGCCGTCGCAGGCGCCCGCCTGCCTGGTTGTGGCGATCAGCCGGGCAGCCTAGATGTCGACCACTCTGGACAGGTAGAGCGTGCCCGGTCCTGAGGGCCCTCCGGGTTCGCTGGCGTGGAAGTAGATTTCCGCCGAGGCGGTGCGGATCACCCGCAACGAACCGGTCTTGGAGAACGGCACCGGCTCGCCGGGATTATCTTCGTCAACGGCTAAGAACATGGCCGTGTAGACCTGCTGGGCTGTGGCGTCGTCGCTGTTGTCGGCCCAGTCTTCGATGACCTCGAAGCCGGCCCATTTCCACTGGCCCATCTGCTAGGCGGTGAACTCTTCTCGGCCCAGCTTCTCGTTGAAGTATGCGGCCAGCTCCGATTTGTCCTTCGCGTCGGCGCCAGCGGTTCCGTCCGCGATGCGCTTCGCCGTCTCGACTTCGGCGTCCTGTATCTCCTTGATGACGCGCGGCGCATGTCCCGATACTGCTCGCGGGGCCTTCTTGTTGGCTTTGGGTTGCGGCACGGCGATATGGCGGACGCGCTGGAACAGCCGTCCCAATTGGAGTCTCTCTGCGCCCATGCCCCGGTTCCCCTCTCGTTTCCGGTCGTTGTGGGCGAGTGTAGGGCGATAGAGACCGCCCCGCGCTCATAGGGGGTGGATTCGCCGGCGCTCTCGGGCGGGGAGCGCCGGCCAATCTGCCAACCTGCCCCGACGCCGTGGTGTCCTGCTGGCGGGCGTCTTCGGCCACAGGCACCGGTCGCAAATTGATTGCAGGGCGGCGGGGGAAGCGACCGGTTGCGACCGGTGGCGGCTGGGAGTGTGCGGGCTGCGTTGTGAATCCGCGCCGGCGCTGCGCCGGGGAAGGAGATGAGACATGTTGATCTCAATGTGGTCGCTCAAGGGCGGCCAGGGGACGTCGACCACCGCGGCGGTGACCGCCTTGTGCGCGGCCCAGGACCGGGACCGTCCGGTGCGGCTGGTGGATTTGGGGCGGGACCTGCCGGCGATCTTCGGCGCAGCCGGGACCGGCGACGTCGGGCTGGGCCAGTGGACCCACAGCGGCCTCAGCGCCGACGCGCTGGACCGGTCGCTCGTGGAGTTGACGCCGAATCTGTCGCTTCTGCCCAAGGGCTCTTTGCCGCTCAGCGGGCGGCGGGGCGACGAGCTGGTCGAGTGGCTCAAACAAGACGGCACCACAGTCGTCGACGTCGGCACGCTGGGCCTCGGACACGAAGACGAATGGCAAAACAGCCTTGAGCACAAGATCATCGCCGCCTCCGACCAGGCGATCTTGGTGACCCGGGCCTGCTATTTGTCGCTGCGCCGCACGGTGGGCTCGCCGCTGCGGCCCACCGGGGTGGTGCTGGTGTCCGAGGCGGGACGGGCGCTGACCCGCAGCGATTGCGAGCGGGCCATCGGAACGCCGATAGTGGCCACCGTGGCCATCGACCCCGACACCGCTCGGGCGGTGGACGCGGGAATGCTGCGCACCAGAGTCCCCAAACAAGCAACCCGCTCCCTCAGGGCCCTGGTGGACAACGACATGTCCCGTGCCCGCGACAGCGCGCCGGGCATCGGCCTGGACTGATGCGGCAAAAGACCACAGCTCAAACAGTGCTGCGACCGGTCTCAGGAGCGGTTCCGACCGGCTGCGACCGGTCCACTGGGAAAGGGTGAGAGCCATGACGAGCGCAACTGCTGACCACAATCGACCGGCGGCTCGGCGCCGCGGGTCCCACTTGAGCCTGGTGCGGCCACCGGACATGGTTGCCGGCACCGAAGAAGCGGTGCGGCTGGTGCCCGCGGGCACCCCGGTTCCCGACGGGTGGCAGTCGGTGACCGTGGCCGCCGTGGCCGACGCTAACGGGGTGCACCAGCCGAGCTGGGAAGTGCAATTCGACACCGCGGTCATCGCCTATTTGATCCGGGGCGAGACCTTGCACCAGGAGGTGCGCCGGGACCTGCTCGACGACGACTGGGAGGAAGTGCTCTGCGACCGCCCCGACGGGGCTCCACGCCACGGCTCGTTCCTGGCGCAGCACCTCGACGCCCCCTCGCTGGTCGAGATGCGCGAGCGGTCCCGGCTGATGCACCCCTCCAACGCCTCAGGCATAGAAGTCGGGTTCTGACCAATCCCCACTCCCGCCGCGGGCAGCAAAGCGGGGACGGCATTGAGGTGTCGTCCCCGCTGTCGCGTCCGGCCGGCGGGCAGCGGATCGGGCCTCCCCTTGGTGGTTCTATTGGCCGGCGGGACCGTGGATTGCGGCGATCTTCGCGGCCAGGGCGGGCACATCTTGGGTGATGGTGTCCCACAAGATGTCGGGGTCTGCGACAAAGTACTCGTGGGCCAGCTTGTTGCGAAGAGACTTCGCCTGCCTGACAGGAAGGTCGCGGTGGCGGGCGACGAAATCGTCTGAGAGGCGGTCGAGCGCTTCACCGATGACTGTGAGGTTGTAGTTCGCGGCGTCTCTGATGACCCAGTCGCCGTCGTATTCAGACCGGCCCCGGGCTGCTATCTGGGCGAGCCGGTCACAGGCCCCGAGGATGTCTTGGATCCGCTCATCGTCTTTTCGGGTCACAGCGGGATGGCGTCGTCGAGCATTGCGCGGCAGCTCTCTCGCACGCATGACCGGGGCACGACGTCGACCCGGGCGCCCAGCAGGTCTTCGAGGTCTGCCTCCAGGCCGCCGATGTCGAACAGGGTGACGCCGTCTTCGAAGTCCACCAAGAAGTCGTAATCGCTGTTGTGGGAGTCTTCGCCGCGGGCCACCGACCCCACCAGGGCGATGGCGCGGGCGTGGTTGCGCTCGGCTGCGGCCCGGATCGCGGCCCCGTACTTCACCAGTACATCGTCGCGGCGGCTCACGCCCATCATCGTAACCCGCCCCGACGCCGGCCAGCGCCCACGAAAGGGCCAGAACGGAATGTGGTGGGGCGCTCGGGGGTTCTCGGGCAGGCCGGCCGCTGGACCGGGCCGGACACTCGCGCTGGTGGGGGGTTTCGACCGGCGTAGCGAGGTTTGCGACCGGTTCGGGGG
>VYDF01000237.1 GCA_009843565.1 Acidimicrobiia bacterium
CCACGCGGGCCGACCGGATCGCGGTGGTGGAAGACGGCCGGATCACCGAGATCGGCACCCACGACGAGTTGGTGGCCCAAGGCGGCCACTACGCCGGGATGTACGCCACCTGGATGGCCCACGCCAACTGAGTGATGGGCGGCCAGGAGCAGACTTTGGCGTTGCGGATGACCGGGGTGGGCTTTACCCGAGACAAGCGGCCCATTCTCGCCGAAGTGGATTGGGAGGTGGCCGCTGGGCAGTGTTGGGTGGTGCTGGGGGCCAACGGCAGCGGCAAGACCTCGCTGCTGAGAATTGCCGCGCTGTACGAGCACCCCACCACAGGGACGGTCGAAGTGCTGGGCCACCGGCTTGGTGAGGTTGACGTGCGCCGGCTGCGCCACCGGGTGGGGTTCGTGTCGCCCGCGCTGGCCCAAATGCTGCGGCCCAATCTGAAGGCGGCGGATGTGGTGATGACCGCCCGTCACGGTGCCCTGGAACCGTGGTGGCACGACTACACCGACGCCGACCGCCAGCGGGCGGTGGGGTTGCTGGAGCAGGTGGGCGCCACTGGCCTGGGCGACCGCACCATCGCCACCCTGTCGTCGGGCGAGCGCCAGCGGGTGCAGATCGCCCGCAGCCTGATGACCGATCCCGGATTGGTGCTATTGGACGAACCCGCCTCCACCCTGGATTTGGGTGGCCGAGAGATGCTGGTAACTGACCTTGCCCGCCTGGCCACCGATGCCGCCGCCCCTCCCCTGGTGATGGTCACCCACCGCACCGAGGAGATCCCCGCCGGCTTCACCCACGGGCTGCTGCTTCGCGACGGCCAGGTGCTGGTCCAGGGCCACCTGGAGGATGTGCTGACCTCCGAATCCCTCTCAGCCTGCTTCGACCTGCCCCTGGAACTGGAGCACCGCAACGGCCGTTGGCACGCCCAGGCTCGTTGATTCCGCCGACATGCTGCCGTTATATTGGCCTCAACCTTCCCCCATGTGCTGAGTCCTTTGAGGAGAACTCATGGAACAAGCAATACTCGCCATGCTGGGGATCACCATCACCCTGATGCTCTACCTGGACCGCGGTCGCCGCGCCGACGACGCTCAGATTCGAAGGGACATGAACGAAAACAATGCCCAACTCCGAAGAGACATGGAAGCCGGTTTCAAGGAATCCCGCTCCGAACTCAAGAGAGACATGGAATCCGGTTTCAAGCGGATCGACAAGCGGTTGGACAAGCTCACCGATGTCGTTATGGACCTGTGCCGCAGAGTGGGCCGGCTAGAAGGCCGAATGGAAGCACCGGACCCCAAACCTGACTCATCTCAATAGCGACGAACAGCCGACCTCCGCCAAATCGTCACTGCTGGGATGTAACTTCGAGAGATGGAATCTGCCCGGCGACGGCAGGGAACGGCGACCTCTAGTTTCGGGGTGAGCCGTCGGGAGGGGCACGATTCCTCTGCGTTCTACAACCGGTTTCCGGTGCCGGAAATCAGCGAGGATGAAGAGGTTTCTCCTCCTTCTTGCGTCGATCAACTGTGGGTGGGAGACGCCCGCAAGATGGATGTATCCGGTGAGATTGCCGACAACTCGGTGGCGCTCGTGGTTACTTCTCCCCCTTACTTTGTGGGCAAGGAATATGAGGAGGCGGTTGGCCAAGGCCACATCCCCGCCGACTACGTGGACTTCCTGGCCATGCTGGAAGAAGTGTTTGCCGAGTGCGCACGCAAGCTGGAGCCGGGTGGGCGCATCGCGGTGAACGTAGCCAACCTGGGCCGTCGTCCGTACCGCTCCCTGTCGGCCGACGTGATCGACATACTCCAGAATCGCCTGGGGCTGCTGCTCCGGGGCGAGGTGATATGGCACAAAGCTCGAGGCGCGGGAGGCAACTGCGCCTGGGGAAGCTTCCAGCAGCCGAGCAACCCGGTGCTGCGGGATCTGACCGAAAGAGTTGTGATCGCCTCAAAGGGGCGTTTCGATCGAGCACTTCCCGCAGCAAGGCGTGCGGCCCTTGGATTGCCTTCTAAGGGCACGATGTCGGTGGATGAGTTCATGGAGGCCACCACCGACGTGTGGGAGATTCCGTCGGAATCGGCCTCTCGCGTGGGACATCCCGCGCCATTCCCGGTGGAGCTGCCCGAGCGGTTGATTAATCTCTACACCTATCCATTCGATCTGGTGCTGGACCCGTTCATTGGGGCCGGATCGACCGCAGTGGCCGCCCTACGCACCGGACGCCATTACGTCGGATTCGACACCGATCCCGAGTACATCGCCGTTGCTGAGCAGCGCATTGCCGAAGAGCGGGAACGGCTGAACGCTGCTGGGGTCGATGGCTCTTCACTGTCCACCAAACCAGATGTGGCCAAGGCGATGGATTTGGCCCAAATAGTGCTGGTTTCTAGTGGCTTTCGGGACATCAGCGAGAAGGTACGCCTTGCATGCGGGGTCGAGGTCGACTTCGAGGCGAAAGACCATCAGGGCCGCTCCTGGCTGTTCGACGTGGCGGGTGCGTTCAGCATCACTCAACGAACTGGGTTGCGCCGAGCAGACACGCTATGGAAGGCGCTGGGAACGGCCGCCGTGCTGCATGCCGAAGGACGGTATCCGCAGTTGGTGCTGTTGACCACCGATCGTCCTGCACCCAACAGTGCGGGACATCGAGCGCTAGAAGCAGTCACCGGCCCGGGCAAGCCGATCTATGCCGTCATCGAGATGCTCGCAGAAGATGGCTTGGCCCGGCTTGCTGAATTGGCTCGCGGTCAAGCCTGAGCTGACCGCAACCTTTACAGCGAGATGACCTGGCCGCCTTGTTGGGTGGCTTGCCAGCGGAGGGCTTTGCGCTCAGAGAAACCGATCACCCCGTTCATGATCAGCGCGATCAGGGCCAGGATGAACACGATGGCGAAGGTGTCGCCGTAGGACAGCTGGTTGGCGGCGGTGATGAGCCGCTGGCCGAGGCCCCGCCGGGCCGAGAAGATCTCGCCGAACACCACGGCCAGCACCGAGATGACCGCCGACAGCCGTAGCGCGCCGAAAACCGCCGGGGTGATGCCGGGCAGCGTGACCTTGGTGAAGAGCTGGCGCTGGGAGGCACCCATGGTGCGGGCCACTAGATCCAAGTCGGGATCGACCAGCGCCACCGCCGCTTGGGTGGGCACCTGCACGATGAAGAACACGATGATCACGGCCAAGACCACCTTGGAGGTCTCGCCCACGCCGTACACGATCAATATCAGCGGCAGGAAGGCGATTTTGGGCATGGCGTTGATGATGACGATGAAGGGCCCCATAGTCTTGGCCGCCCGCCGGAAGCGACCGAGGACGATGCCGATCACCAACCCAAGGACTGAGCCGATTGCGAAGCCGAATAACGCTTCTTTCACCGTGACCCAGAGGTCCTGCCAGAACAGCTTCTCATGGTAGATCTGGGTGAAGTACTCCCAAGTCTCGCCGGGGCTGGCCCGGAACGTCTCGGGAACGTTGGGGAACGGCTGAATACCGGCAATCGACAATGCGTCCCAGCCGTTCCAAACGACCTCGTAATGCCACAGCGCCCAGATTCCGAACAGAATCGCGATCCGCAAGATCTGGACTGGGACATCCAGGCGGCGAAGCCGGTACCTCCAAATGGACTCCTCGGGAATAAGCGCCTCGACCTCTTGCTGGCTGAGAGCGTCGGCCAACCGGAGTTGGTCGGCCATGTCGGCTTCCCGAGGCTCGTCGACGTCAGACGATCTCACCGCGCAACTCCTCCCAAATCCTGTGTTCGGTCTCCCGGAATATCGGGTCGAAGCGGAGTTCGTCGATCACTCGGGGCCGGGCCAGATCGACGATGGTGTCCGACTTGATGCGGCCCGGGCGGGCGGTCATCACCACCACCCGGTCGGCTAAAAGTACAGCCTCTTCCAGGTCGTGAGTCACGAAGATGACCGTCTTGTGGGTCTCATACCACAGTTCCAGGAATTCGGCCTGGACGGTAAGGCGGGTCTGGGCGTCGAGCGCCCCAAAGGGTTCGTCCATGAGCCACAAGTCAGGGTCTATAGCGAGCGTGCGGGCAATGGCCACCCGCTGGCGCATGCCTTGGCTGAGCTGGGACGGGAACGAGTCGGCGAAGCCCTCCAAGCGCAGCTTGGCCAGCAGCTCCATGGCCCGCTCACGCCGCTCTCCCCGGGGCACCCCCCGGAACTCCAGTCCGAGCTCGACGTTCCGGCGAGCGGTGCGCCACGGACTCAACCCCGAACGAGCCAGCATGTAGCCGATGTCGTCGCTCGGCCCGTTGATCTCTTCGCCGTGGCGCATCACCGATCCCCGGGTGGCGCCGATGATCCCAGCCAGCA
>VYDF01000174.1 GCA_009843565.1 Acidimicrobiia bacterium
CGAAGACCTTGGCCCGGGCCCCGATCGGGTAGCCGTCCATCAGCATGGGCCCGGCTACCGGGATGTAGTACGACTGCCCTAGCCCGGCGCCCATGCGGGCCATGAACAGCAAGAACGCATTGGAGATGGCGCTGGTGACCATGACCACTGCCGACCACAGCGACATCGCCGCTCCCACCACCAGCTTGCGGGGCATGCGGTCGGCCAGCGAGCTCAGCGGGATGGAGCCCAACAGGAACAAGATGCCGAAGGCCCCCCCGATGGCGCCGATGGTTCCATCGGACACGTCGAGCGACTTCTGGATATCGGGGGCGATCACCGCAAAGGCCGACGTCTCCAGCGTCTCCACGAACCCAAGCAGGCCGATGAACCCGATCAACCCTTTCCCACCCCGGCGCAGACCTTGGCGCAAGGTGAGCTGTTCGGCGTTGAAGCTGCCCTCTGAACCGCGCTGGGCGGCCTCAGCGGCGGCGATCTCTTGTTGGCGGCGCTCCTCTTCGTCGAAGACCCTGGCGACCAGGTCCGCCGGGGTCTCCGACCGTGGGGATTCGGTCATCCCTTCAGATGGGCCAATAACGCCGTCAGTTCAATGCGGCTGGGCTATTGATCGAGCGGCATGCGAGCGCCGTCGATCTCAACCCAGCAGGCGCAGTCGGCTCTGTATTCCTTGAGCGTGACCGCATCGGGGGCGTCGTGCTTGGTGGTATTCCACGAGCCGGTGATGTCGCCGAGCTGGTAACCGCCGAGCGACTCGAAGCCCTGGATGAGCGTGGTCTGGTTCACGGTTCCATAGGTCTCCTGAGACCAGTTGGCCGCCGCCTCCAGGTTCTGGATGAACAGACAGGTGCTGCCCACCGCGCTCCAGGCGTCTTCCTTTTCCTCAGGGTCGTAGGAGATGCCGGTGACCTCGGTGAAGACGGCGTTGCATTCGATGGTGTGGTCGTCGGGGCTCAGTCGGTCGAGGCCGTAGCTCAGCCCGTACAAGCCGTAGAAGACGGTGGGGTCGGGGTTCCGCTGATACACCGCCTGGGCTACCGAGGCATACACCAGGTTCTCAATATCGCTGACCAGCCACTGCGGCCTGAAATCAGCTTGAGCCCCCAGGTACACCGCGATCCCGAACGGCGAGGGAGGCACTAGGGAGAACACGGTGTCCACGTTTGCGGCCTGCATGCGCTCCAAGCCGATGTCCACCTGAGAACAGGAAGTGCCCTGGCAGGGCAGGGCTACTTCGTCGGCCAGCTCGTATCCGGCGTCGGCCAGCGCCGCTCTGAGCACGCCAGCGGCCACCTCGTGCTCGCCGATATCGCCTCGCATCAGTCCGAGCGTGCGGCCCTCGAGCAGTCCCTGGGCCTCGGCCACGGCAGGCCAGGCCCCCACCAGCCGCTCGGTGGTCATGGCCTGAGAGAACAGCAGCCCGTTGGAGCGGTCGTATATCTCCTGGGGCAGGATGCCCGACAGCATGTAGGCGATTCGCTCATGGCCCTCGGTGGCGCAAAGCACGGTCTCGGCCGTCACCCCGCCGACGAAGTGGACGATGGCCACCTGGTCGTCCTCGGTGGCGGCGATGCAGGCTGCCTGTTGGTCGGTGGCCGACGCCCCCGGCGGATACTGGTGGAACACAATCTCGATGTTGCGTCCGCCCGCACCGCCCCTGGCGTTCACCTGATCGGCAAAGACCACGTAATTGCGCGGGATATCGCCGGTGTCGGGGAGGATGCCCGCTTCTTCGAGTGACTTGCTATCGCTGCGCAAGATGGCGACCTTGATGCTGTCGTCGGTGATGCCCACTGTGGATCCATCGGGCACCGGAATCGGAGTGGGAGCCGCCGTCGGCTCGGGTTCGGGGGCCGGTTCGTCGGCGGGCTCTTCAGCGGGCTCATCCGCTGGTTCGTCGGCGGGCTCTTCAGCGGGAGCTGGGGCGCTGGTTGGCGCTGGCTCGACAGCCCGAGGTTCCTCGACATCCTCCGAACTGCTGCAAGCTGTTGCGACCAGGGCAAGCAGTGCGATGAACGCGATAGCGAAAGTGCGCAGCTTGGTGCGGCTCATGACTTCCCCCTGCTGTTTGGCGATTCTCCCGATGACGCTAACAGGCATGGAGTGTGGTTGCCAGAAAACGGATATGAGATTTCCGCTCCATATTCCCACCCAGTGACCATGGGCGGTCAGTCAAACCGTAGGGTTGCGGTATGCGGGTTCGGACCCGGAAAGCAGTGGCGCTGGTGGTGGCGATCGCCATCGTGCTCGCCTTGTTGCTCTCGCTTCTGGTCGTGTTCAGCGAAACCGCTGCGGCCCATGCCGAGATGCGTAGGTCGGCCCCGAATCCCGGCCAAGTGGTGGGGGGAGTGGTCGACCGGGTAGAGATGGAGTTCCGAGAGCCCATTCAGCCCCACGGCTCCAATGGAGTGGCGCTGCAATACCCCGACGGCACCCTCACTCTGACGGCGATAGAGGTGAACGGCCACTTGGTGCGGGGCCGCTTCGATCCGCTGACCGAGCCCGGCCGGTACAAGGTGATTTGGGAGTTGCTGGATCAAAGCGATGGGGACTGGGCCACCGAGGAGTGGGAGTTCACCTACGACCCGGCCGCCGCCCCGCCCGAATGGCTCCCCGAGTCGGCCGCTCAAGGGTCGGGCGGCGATGGCGGCATAAGTGGGGGCACCGTGGCGCTGATAGTGATCATCCCCGTGGCCGTGGTTCTAGCCGGATGGCTCTTCTGGCCCCGCCGGGGCAAGAGCCGCCGTCGGCGCTGAGACTCAACGGCGAGCGGCGAAAAAGTCTCTGAGCAAGGCAGCGGACTCCTCGCGCCCAACGCCGGCCACCACCTCGAAATTGTGGTTGAGCCGGGGGTCGGCGCCCAGGTTATAGAGCGTGCCGCACGCCCCCGCTTTGGGGTCCTCGGCGGCGAACACCACCTTGGCCACCCGAGCCATCACCGCCGCTCCCGCGCACATAGGGCACGGTTCCAGCGTGGACACCAGCACCGCACCATCGAGCCGGGACGATCCCCGCACCGCGGCCGCATCCCGCAGGGCCAAGATCTCGGCGTGGGCGGTGGGGTCATTGGCGGATTCCCGCTCGTTGTGACGGGCCGCCACCACCTCCCCATCGATGGCCACCACCGCGCCGATGGGCACCTCGCCGCACTCAGCCGCCCGCTGGGCCTCGGCCAAGGCCAGATCCATGAGCTGGCGATCGTCGGTCACAGGGTCAGGATATGGGCTGGGAGGCCGCTTGAGCGGCCCGCTACCCTGAGTTGCGGAAGGTTGCCAGAGCGGACGAATGGGGCGGCCTCGAAAGCCGTTGTGGCCTCCGGGTCACCGTGGGTTCGAATCCCACACCTTCCGCCAGTCACAGTCGTCGTCGCCTTCTAGGTCGTCGAACTCGAAGTAGGTCTCGGTACGTTGCAGTGTAATAGCAAGTATTGTGAGCCAATAGCAGGTCGCCTGGGTGGCCGGGCGCATCGACTCCTGGAGCAATCGTGATCGTCCTCTCAAACGGCAAGACGAACGAAGTCGCCGCGCGGACTGACGACACCGAGACCCTTTGGCTGCGGCTCGGCGAGCTCCCCAAGGCCACCGGCTGGCAGATGAAGCCACAGGGCGCGTGCCTGGGGGATCTGTGCGTGCCGGTGCCGGAGCACAAGCGTGAGGATTGGATTGCCGACGCCGAGGACTGGGTGTGGTTCAACTACTCGGAGTTCGCCGACCTGCTGGGCCAGAAGTACGTGCGCGACGGCGACGTGTGGAGCCTCGGCTCTATACCCGAAGTTCGCCGCATGGGGCTCGAGTCGGCAGTCGCCCCCGACTTCGAGTTGACCGACCGCAACGGCGACGCGTTGAAGCTCTCAGACCTCCGCGGCCACAAGGTGGTGCTGTTCACCTGGTCATCCTGGTGAGGCTGCCGTTTCAGCCTGCCGGTCTGGCAAGAACTGTACGAGTCAATCGGCCCGGACCGCTTCGAGCTCATCAGCGTGGCCCAGGACTCCGGTGACTCCGGCGCGATCAACAAGTGGTTCGACAAAGCCAAGCCGACCTACCGCTGTGTCGTCGACCCGACCCATGAGATCAGTTCGCTTTTCGGATGGGTGAATGTGCCGTCGGCCGCCTGGATCGACGAGGACGGCCAGATCGTCCGCAGCAATGAGGGCGTGTACCCGTCCGAGGTGTCCATCGGGTTCGGCCTCGGCAAGGTCCGCGCCGGCGACGACGCCTTCGCCGATGCCACCCGCGACTGGGTCGAGCGGGGGGCCGACAGCGAGCACGTCTGGTCGAGCCGGGAGCTGGCCGAGCGGC
>VYDF01000097.1 GCA_009843565.1 Acidimicrobiia bacterium
AACAGGTTCTGAAGTCCGAGGGCGCCGACGTATCGGTAACCGACCTGGTGCTCAAAGCGGTGACCGCGGCCCTCGCTCGGCATCCTGCACTCAACGCCACCCTCGAAGACGACGTGATCACCCTTCACGCTGAGATTGACCTGGGCGTTGCGGTGGCGCTAGACGACGGGCTGATCGTGCCAGTGGTGCGCAACGCTGGGGCCAAGTCGCTGGCCGAGCTGATCGCCGAGGTGCGGGATCTGGCCGAGAGGGTGCGTGCCAAGTCAGCCAAACCCGATGAGGTCTCCGGCAGCTCATTCACGGTCACCAACTTGGGCGCCTACGGCATCGATGCCTTCACCCCGATCATCAACCCGCCCGAAGTGGCCATCCTCGGTGTGGGGCGGGCCGTAGAGATGCCCATTCGCGACGGCGACGACATGGCCTGGCGCCAAATGATCACCTTCAGCCTCACCATCGACCACCGGGCAGTGGACGGCGCACCGGGAGCCCAATTCCTCCAGACCTTGGCAGAGATCATCGCCGATCCGGCAGCACTAAACGACTGATCTTCACGGCGTTTACCGGTTGGAAATTGGGGGCGCGTCGGTAGGCTGAATTGCAGTGGCCGAGAACGCCGTCGGGCGGCTGGAGTATGACGACGGCGGGATCGTCGGTGGACCTCTTATTGAGACGGGGCCCAAGGGACGCGGCCTCGGTGCGGCCCGAGCCTTGCTGGTGGGAATGCTGTTCATTCAGGTGGGCGGCGGCCTCCAGGGAGTGCTGCTTGGCGTGCGAACCGAATCGGAGGGATTCGGCCTCGCGGTCAGCGGCATTGTCATGGCCAGCTTCTATTTGGGGTTCATGATTGGGACGCGACTGGCCGAGCACTTTCTCGCCGCGGTGGGCCACATAAGGGTATTCGCCGCCTTGGCCTCGGTGGCCTCAGCGGTTTCCATTCTCCATCTGCTATGGATCAACCCCGCAGCTTGGGCGCTGCTGCGGATGCTGTTCGGGCTGTGCATAGCCGGCGTCTTGGTGGTGGTGGAGTCGTGGCTCAATGACATGGCCACCAACGCCACCAGGGGACGGCTGCTGTCGATGTACATGGTGTCGTCGATGGGCGGGCTCACGCTTGGCCAATTGCTCCTCAACGGAGGGGACCCCTTCAGTTTCGAGCTGTTCGTGATCTCTTCGGCGCTCATCTCCGCCGCGCTGGTTCCCATCACGCTGTCGGCCACCAGCGCTCCCCCGTTGACCGTGCCCGAGCCACTGTCGCTGCGCCAGCTCATCTCCCTGGCCCCCACCGGAGTGGTCACCGCCTTCTGCTCCGGCATCAGCCACGGGGCACTGCTAGGGGTGGGCGCGGTGTACGCCGCCTACGAGGGCCTGCCCACGAACCGCATTGCGCTGTTCCTGGTATCGGCCACCGCCGGGGCCATCGCATTCCAATGGCCCGTGGGGTCGCTTTCCGATCGGGTGTCGCGTCGGGCAGTGATCTTCGCTGCCGCTGCCGCGGCCGCCGCCATCGCCGGGATCATGCCCTTGATCGAGCCAGGATCGGCGCTGTCGCTGGTGCTCGTTTTCTGCTTCGGCGGGGCCACCTTTCCGCTCTATTCGCTGGCCATCGCCCTGACCGGCGACTGGGTGCCGTCTTCACAGTTGAACGGTGCCAGCGCTGCACTGGTGCGAACAGCCGGGGTGGGGTCGATAATCGGACCGGTGGTCGGCGGGGTGGTCATGTCTTTGACCGCCCCCTGGACCTTCTTCCTGGTGCTGGTGGGGGCCCATGCGGTGGTGGTGGCCTACACCGGGTGGCGGATCGTGGCCCGTGAAGGCGTCCCGGTTGACGAGCAGGGCGAGTTCGTGCCGTGGTCTACGCGGGCGTCGGCCATGGCCGTGAATCTGCTGCGCCGCCCGCCGCGGCCCTTCTCGCGAAACGGCGGATCTGGTCCCGGCGAGGCTGCTTAGCCAATTGCCTGTAGCCATTTACAATTAATTTCCCTATATTCCATGTATGCCCACATTGGGAATGGACGCCGAGGCGGCCTTTGGGCTGACCATCGAGTACGTGGCCGCCGCTGACGAAATCGACCGGCGACGCCAGCGGTGGGCATCGGTGGTGGCCGAGGTGGAGTATTGGCTAGGGAGCGAGCAGTACCCGGTAGAGCTGTCGCTGGGCGGGGTCGCCCAGCAGCTTCGGATCGACTCTGGGGACATTTCCCAAAGAGCCCAGATGATCTTGCTCGGCCCCGAGGGGCTGAACTTGGCCTTGTGGGCCATCGAGGTGCTGCGGGACGCTCCTGAGGCGTGGGGCGGCGACCACATCGTGTCGCGGGGCGACCTGGAGGGCTTCGTCACCCGCACCGACGAGTTAGGCGAGGCGTCCCGGATCCTTCTCACCAACCCCAGCCTGTTCACCATGGTGGACACGGCCCGCAACAACCGCGACTACCTGTCCGATCCCACCGAGGGATTCTCGGCCAGCGGCGGCGATGGGCGCATCAGCCTCGACGACCTTGACTCATTCGAGGTCAAGATGTCGGCCTACACCACGCTGCTGCCCTATCTGGCCGCCATCGACACCGCGGCCCAGGGCGACCCCACCAAGGCCGACCGGTTTCTTTCCAAGGCCGACTTCGAGGCCATCGCCGCCGATGAGAGCTTGCCGCCTGCGGTGCGGGAGGCGGCCGCGGCGGTCATCGCCCACGGGGCCTACCACCGCAAGGACGGCTTCGGCTGGGACGACGTGGGGTTCTGGGCCATGGAGGCCGCCGGGGTGCTGCCGGTGGTGGGAGAGATCGTGGACACCACCCGGGCGCTGTATGCGCTGAGCCAGGGCGACTGGCGCTCGGCGCTGATGTTTGCCGGGAGGGTGGCCATGCCCCTGGGGTCGGGCAAGACGCTGAGTGCGGCCCGGGCGCTGGTGGAGATGGGCCGCCGCCGGGCGTTCAAGGAGATGCAGTACTACACCATCACCCAGTCGGCGGATAAGGCCAAGAAGAAGGTGGCCAAGGCCGTGCGGAAGAAGGGCACCGGCAAGGCCAAGGAGGCTTACCAAGATTGGCGAAACAACGCGCCATCCGGGTTCGAATACCGGCCTCCTGTGCCCCGCCCGTAGGCTTGTCGCATGGTCTCGGAGCTGTTCGATGCCGAGGTGTGGAAGCCGGTTGAGGGGTTCGACCTGTCCGACGTGACCTATCACCGGGCCGTGAACCAGGCCACGGTGCGAATCGCCTTTGATCGCCCCGAGGTGCGCAACGCCTTTCGCCCCCACACCGTGGACGAGCTGTATCGCACGCTGGACCACGCTCGCATGACCCCCGACGTGGGCACCGTGCTGCTCACCGGCAACGGGCCGTCGCCAACGGATGGCGGTTGGGCCTTCAGCTCCGGGGGCGACCAGCGCATCCGGGGAGCTGACGGCTATCAGTACGCCAGCGGCGAGACCGCCGACACGGTGGACGACGCCCGCACCGGGCGTCTGCACATCTTGGAGGTGCAGCGCCTCATCCGGTTCATGCCCAAGGTGGTTATTGCCGTGGTGCCGGGGTGGGCGGCCGGCGGCGGCCACAGCCTGCATGTGGTGTCCGACATGACCCTGGCGTCGGCCGAGCACGCCATGTTCAAGCAGACCGACGCCGATGTGGCCAGCTTTGACGGCGGCTTCGGGTCGGCATACCTGGCCCGCCAAGTGGGTCAGAAGCGGGCCCGGGAGGTGTTCTTCGTGGGCAAGGCCTACACCGCGGCCGAGGCCTACGAGATGGGCATGGTCAACGCAGTGGTGCCCCATGCCGAGCTGGAGCAGGTGGCATTGGAGTGGGCCGCGGCGGTGAACGCCAAGAGCCCCACCGCCCAGCGCATGCTGAAGTTCGCATTCAACCTCATCGACGACGGTCTGGTGGGCCAGCAGGTGTTCGCCGGGGAGGCCACCCGGCTGGCCTACGGCACCGACGAGGCCGCCGAGGGCCGGGACTCTTTCCTCGAGAAGCGTGACGCCGATTTCTCGAAGTTCCCGTATCACTTCTAGTTCTGTTCTTGTTCTGGCCCTGGTTAGGGTGCGGCCATGGCCGACTCCCCCGCTGCTGATCCCGCCACCGACCCTCGTCTTGCTCCCCGGCCCGACTCGGCGTCGCTGGACGCGGCCACGATGTTCGACCTGTCGGGGCGGGTGGCCATCGTCACCGGGGGGAGCCGGGGCATCGGTTTGTCCATCGCCCACGGATTCGCCGCCCAAGGCGCCAAAGTGGTGGT
>VYDF01000239.1 GCA_009843565.1 Acidimicrobiia bacterium
TCATCGACGAGCTGTTGGTCGACGAGCCCGAAGCCATGGCCGGGCTGTTCTTCGGCTTGGTGGCGGCATCGGTGGTGGTGGCCTGGAAACTGGTGGACAAGCCCAGTGTGGTTCTGGGGTTGATGGCGCTGGCCGTGGGCGGGTTGCTCTTTTGGCTTCTAGGACTCCAGTCGGGGCCGGTGGCCGACCAGACGGAGATAGCACTGTTCGGGTCAGGGATTGTCGCGGCGTGCGCGATGTTGCTGCCCGGCATCTCCGGGTCGTTCATTCTGTTGATGCTGGGGGTGTACCCAGCGGCGATCGCCGCGGTGGACGATTGGGTTTGGGCTGATCTGGCCGCGCTGGCCGCGGGAGCAGCGCTGGGTTTGGCTTTGTTCTCCACCCTGATCGGCCGCGTTCTCGGCCGCTGGAATGATCCCACTTTGGCGGTGATGGTGGGGCTGCTGCTGGGCTCGCTTCGAGTGCTGTGGCCGTGGCCCGCCGGAGTGGGCGTGATCAGCCGCCACGCCGAGGAAACCGTCGATGGCACCGGCCTAGGCTGGGCCCCCGTCGCTGACCTGTGGCTCCCTACCGTCCTGGCCGTCGCCGCTGCCTCGCTGGTTTTCGTCTTGTCCGCTATGGCGGCGGCAGCTGATTCATCTCGGTCCAGGCATACCCCGTAGGAGTGGAAACCAAAGAACGCTCGAGGCGAGTGCGCTGGGCGGTTTCGGGGTGGTCGACGGGAAGGGGGGCAGAGGCAATCACGAGGCCTTCAGTCGGTCCGTTGCTCCACTCCCGGTCCCACCAGGCGGGCAGACCCTTCCAGTGGAAGCGACGGCCATGGCCGTCCAGCTCGAACGATTCCTCCCCTACCAGCACCAGGCCATGGACCGAATCGATTGATTTGTCAACGGCCTCCCACTCCAACTCCAGCCCGAAAGGCATGCGCTCACCCCATGCTCGCCCAAAGACCTCTTCAGAGTCGTCGAGAGCCACTGCGAACGCCTCCAAGTCCACGGTGAAATGCTCGTCGGGGATCTGCTCGATGAACTCGGTCCACAGTCCGGGGGCGCGGAGCTCCAAAATGGACGGCCGGGGCAGCGGGGCGTCGGTCTCCACCAGATACACAGGCTGTCGGTCGGGGCCGACCAGCGCCGACCAGAACCAGCTCCGCCCCAGGTTGGGCCACAGCGTGAGCTGCGCATAGCCGCCGAGCGACCCGTCGGGCGCGGCAAAATCGCCGTACCAGGATTCGGCCCACAGTCGGTGTGTCGGTGCAGTTGTCATGAGAGATCCTCAGTACCGTAGAGGCTTGGTGCTGGAGTACTTGAGCGACGAGTGGATTCAAGAGGCTGACGCCGCGTTGGAGGCATCGGGGCTGCGCGCTCCTGATGGCGAGCGATTCGCAGTGGAACAGCGGGTGGGCGAAGTGGTCTTCCACATGGTGTTCGACAGCAGCGGCGTCAGTGTCCGCACCGGAGCTGCCTCCGATCCGGCGGTGGTTTTCTGCCAGAGCTGGGACACTGCGGTGGCTATCGCCCAAGGAGAGCAGTCGGCTGAGGAAGCGGTTTTGAACGGGGAAATCACCTTTGAGGGCGACCCCATGGCCCTTTTGTCTCACCGACGCTTGCTGGCACACGCCGAAGACGTGTTCGCCGACGTGCGAGCCCGCACTGCCTGGGACACCTAGTCTTCAGGTCACGTTTGCCCGGGTTCAGGCAAGTCAGCCATGTCGGCCAGCGCCAGAGCTGCCGCTTTGACCAGGGGAAAGGCCAGACAGGCGCCGGTACCCTCTCCTAGCCGCAGGTTGAGATCAAGCAAGGGATCCAGACCCAGGTAGTCGAGGACGACGGACGCCGCCGGCTCGCTGGAGCGATGGCCGGCAATGGCGTGGGCTGCGGTGCCAGGGGCCAGAGCATCGGCGGCGCACAGGGCGGCCCCAGCAATCACCCCGTCCACGATGAAGGGGACTCGGTGCTCAGCGGCGGTGATATACAGACCGGCGAGGGCCGCGATCTCCAATCCCCCCACCGCAGCCAGCACATCGAAGGGATCGGTGCACGCTTCGGCCCTCTCCATGGCAATGGCTACCAACCGGCGCTTGTGGTCGAGCCCCCCGGCGGGAACTCCAGCGCCGACTCCGGTGACCTCCTGGGCTGATCGGCCGGTGAATGCCCCGATTAGCGCGGCCGCCGCTGTGGTGTTGCCGATGCCCAAGTCGCCGCCGATGAGGCAGTCGGCACCCGCGTCAATCTGCTCCGAAGCGATTCGGATGCCGACAGCCAGCGCAGCGTCGGCCTGGTCGGGGGTCATAGCCGCCTCAGAGGCGATGCTGGCGGTGCCGTCGGCCACCCGCTCGGTCCTCACGCCCGGGAGGGGGTCAAGCGGGGTCTGAACTCCGACATCGACGACGACTATCTGAGCGCCCACCGCCTCGGCGAATACCGAGATGGCGGCCCCGCCACTGCTCACCGTTGCCACCATGGCCGCGGTGATCTCCGACGGCCACGCACTGGCCCCGTCGGCCACCACGCCGTGGTCGCCCGCGAACACAACTACGACTGGCCTGCGGGGCGCGGGCGGCGGGCAAACGCCGGCGATACCCGCCAGGTGGATGGCCACCTCTTGCAGCCGCCCCAGCGCGCCCGGGGGCATGGCCCGAGTGGCCCAACGGGTCCTCGCGTCTTCCATGGCCTGGACGTCCAGAAGGGGAACCGAAGGAGACAAGTAGGAGCTCACGTCAGCCACCGGACACGATCCGATCAATGAGCCAAGCCATCACCAACAGGCCAACTGCGGCAATCTCCACCCTGTCGGCCAGACCGACGGCGGCTTCGATGTCAGAAGGCTCTGGGCGGGGACCGGCGCCGAGAAACGGGCGCTCTTCAGCCACACCCTCGTAGCTGAGGGGCCCGCCGAGCTGTCGATCCAGCGCGGCAGCGACCGCGGCCTCGGCGAAGCCAGCGTTGGGCGATGGGTGGGCAGGGGCGTCTTGGCGAATTGCATCGACAATCTGGCGAGCCTGGGCTTGATGCAGTGCTACAACCAGAGCCGCGAAGATCCGGGCCGGGATGTAGTTGGCGACATCGTCGAGGCGGGCTGCGGCCCAGCCGAAGTTTGAGTACCGCTCATTGCGCCGACCGACCATGGCGTCCATGGTGTTGATGGCCCGATAGACCGCGGCGCCGGGGGCACCGGCCACGGCACCCCAGAACGCGGGAGCGATCACCGCGTCCACGCTGTTCTCCGCCACCGACTCAATGACCGCGGCGGCGATGCCGGAATCGTCGAGTTCCACAGGATCGCGCCCCACCAGTGTGGGCAGCTCAGCTCGGGCCGCGGGAAGATCGCCGACGACGACCGCTTCTCCAATGCGCATCGCAACCCGGCGAAGCTCGCGGCCCGCGGCGGCAACCGCTACCGCCGTTGCGGTGGATTTCATCAGCCGGCCCCCGATGGCGCCGATGGCCACGCCCACCGTGGCATAGGCCACCCCCGCCAAACGCCGGTCGGCCCAGAGTGCCTGCTCGACACGCCCCATGGCCTTCCCGAATTCGGCGACCGGATGGGCGTCGGAGGGTGGCTCGCCCACCACTCTGTCGATTACCAGGCCAGCGGCCGCCCCCAGACATGTCTGGCCCAATCGGCTCATGGCTCGGCCACCAGGACCAGCAATGCCGCAGTTTCGGCTATCAGGATCACTGCGCCGAGCACGTCGCCGGTGAAACCGCCCAGCCGCCTCCATGCCAACGCCACTACTCCAGCCGAGACCGCCACCGCCACCCCGGCCGCCACTGCTCCCGACACCCCTTCGATCAGCACCAGCCCGGCCACCGCAGGCGCCAGCCATAACGCAAGCCAGAGCCTTGCCCCTTCCAGGAACGGGGCGGCCAGCCCACCGGGACGGGCGTAGGGGACGATGGCCGGGACGGCCGCAATCGCCGTGCGGCTCAAGGCCCAGATTGGCACCAAAGACAGCGACTCGATGCCGTCGACCGACAATGCCGCCCATCGAGCCCCCAACACGACCACCACTGCGGCTACGGCGAACGCGCCCACATCGGGGCGGTTCATCACCGCCAGCCGCCGATCCCGGTCCATGGGGGGGAGCAGTCCGTCGGCGCTGTCAGCCAAACCGTCGAGGTGCAGCGCCCCGGTGAGCACGAGGTCAGCAGCCACCACCAAGATTCCGACCACCAACAACGGCCACAGCTCCCCTGCCCCCCAATGAATGGCAGCCAGTACCC
>VYDF01000178.1 GCA_009843565.1 Acidimicrobiia bacterium
CGGCCCAGTCCAGATTGCAGGCGCCGCCGGTGTTCACCACCACCACGGTGTTCGGATTGGCCGCCGCCACTCGCCGAATCAGCTCGGGCTGGTCGCCGGGCAGGTCGAAGGAGTCACGGTCGCGGCCCTCGGTCTCCCAGTCGGCGTTGGTTCCCACCACCACTACGGCCACGTCGGCGGCGGCTGCCGTTTCCACAGCCTCGGCGATCAGATCTCGATCAACCTGCGACTTGAGGCCCACCCGCACCCCGCAAAGCATGAAGCTGTCCCGGCTCGAATACTCGATGACAATAGGAGTCTCGCGGCCCGCAGTGAGCTGCACCGGCGAGGTAATCACCTCCGAGCCCATCCCAAAGAAGTCATCGCCCCGGTCGTAGTCCCCCTCGGTGGCGTCCAACACCACCTGGCCGTCGAGCAGAACCCGACAGCGTCCTAGCTGCACCAAACCCAAGGCGTATTCCCCGGTGTCCTCGGCCACCAGCACCCCCGAAGCCCGAACCGAGAACGCCTCGGGGTTCACCCCCGGTCCCGGTTCGCCGAAGAAGACCATCTCTGCCGACGCCGACTCTCGGGTGTGCACCACCGGACCCGACCAGTCGTGGCCGTTGAAGTACTCCAACTGGAGCTTGCCCTTCAAGATTGGGGCCGACAGCGCAATCAGCGAGCGCTCGATATCGCAGCCCTGGGCGTAGCGGACGTCGAGGTGGCCGTACTCGTCAACCAGGGCATCCATCAGGCTCACGTTGCGGTACGCCTGCACGGTGGCGGATCCCCCGCCCATGATCTGCGCCTTGCGAGCGTTGGGGCCGATCACCGCCAGCGTCCCCGACATGGACGAATCCAGGGGCAGCACCCCGTTGTTAGACACCAACACCGTCCCCGCCGCGGCCGCTTGTCGCACAAGCGCCCGATCCTCGAGACGGTCCAGCTCCCGCTCTTGGCCGGGCTGGCAATCGTCATTCCCGTCCAGCGCCCCGGTGCGCTCCAGCAGCCGCAGCACGTCGCCGGCGATGCGGTCGAGATGAGCGTCGTCCATCTCCCCCGCCGCCAGCGCCTCGCCGATCGGACCGCGGTTGTACCACTGGCCCGGCCCGGGCATCTCCAAGCTCAATCCGGCTCGGGCCGACGCCGCGGTAGACCGGGCTGCGAACCAGTCGGAGATCACGAACCCGTCAAAGCCCCACTCATCCCTCAACACCTGGGTGAGCAGCCATTCGTTCTCCGAGCAGAAGATTCCGTTGAGCCGGTTATAGGCGCTCATCACCCCCCAGGTGCCGCCTTCGATCACCGCATACTCGAACGGCACCAGGTACAGCTCTCGCAGCGTTCGCTCGTCCACCTGCGAGTCGATGGTGTTGCGCTCGAATTCAGAGTCGTTGGCCACGAAGTGCTTGGGCGTGGTGGCCACTCCCCGTGACTGCACGCCCCGCACGAATGCCGCGGCCACCAAACCAGACAGGATGGGATCCTCGCTGTAGCACTCGAAGTTGCGTCCCCCCAGCGGGTTGCGGTGCAGGTTGATGGTGGGGGCCAACAGCACCCGGCAGCCCTTGGTCCGGGCCTCGTCACCCAAGAGCCCGCCCAACCGTTCCACCAGCTCAGGATCCCAGGTGGCCCCTAGCACCGCTCCGGCCGGAACACACGCCGTGGCAGTGCCGGTGCCCAGCAGCCCACCGCCCCGGGCCCCGTTGGGACCATCGGTTACGCCGATTGCGGGAATGCCTGCACCCGGAAAGCTCTTCGTGGTCCAGATGGCCTCACCGGCCACCAGGTCAGCCTTCTCTTCGGTCGTCAGCGCAGCCAGCTGAGTCTCAATGGAATCCGACATTCTCTTAGCGTCTCACACCGGATTGGCCGCCTCGCAGTCCACGACGCACGAGGGCGGTGCCAGAGGGGAAGGCGACCACAATCACCACCGCCGAGGCCGCAAAGGTGGCAATGACCCAGACCCAGGCCCGCTGGAATCCTTCCAGCAGCTCACCGCTGGGTGCCGAGTTGAACAGCGCAACCACCACGGCAATGCCCAGGGCGAAGCACACCTGCTGAACAGTGCGGGTAGTGGCGTTGGCGATGGCGAATTGCGAAGGTGGGATGTCGCTCATGGCCGCGCTGACAAAGGTGGCGATGGACAGGCCCACCCCGATGCCCAAGGCAACGTTGGCAGGCAAGAACACGGTGAAGTAGGCCGACGACTCCTCCGCCAGCAACAGCAGCCACAAGTACGAAAGCCCGCACAGGACCACTCCCGCCGCCAACAGCCAGCGATGACCCCAGCGGTCGGCCATCCGTCCAATGGGAATGGACAGAGCCGATGCCATGATTGGCCCCGGCGTGAGCCCAAGCCCGGCTTCCAGGACCGTGAGGCCCCACAGGTCTTGGAGCAACAGCGAGCTCATCAAGAACCCGGGGACAAACGCCAGCGCATACAGCCCGAATGAGGCGGTTGCTGCCCAGAACGACCGATAGCTGAACAGGTTTAGATCCAGCAGAGGATTGGGGTGCGACCGTGACCGCCAGATTACGAACGGCAGCAAGACAACTCCCAGCAAGGCGAAGACGATGATGCGGTAGTCGCCGTAGCCCCAGCCCTCGCCCTGGACAATGGCCACCATTATGAGCGCAAGGGCCAAGGTGCCAATCGGCACCCCCACCACATCGAGGCGGCCCTTGGATTCCTCGTCGCGCGACTCCCGCACCAAGCGAGCGGTAGCCGCGAACACCAGTGCGGCGATGGGCAGATTGACGTAGAAGATCCAACGCCAGCCCAGACCCTCTATCAACAGCGCGCCGATGGACGGGCCGAACGCCGCCCCCAGCGCGCCCATCGCCCCCCACATACCGATTGCCGCGGAGCGCCGGGACACCGGGAACTCCGGCAGCACCATGGCCAACGACGACGGCATGATCAGCGACCCGCCCATGGCCTGCACCACCCGGGCGGCGATCAGAACCTCCACTCGGGGGGCCACCCCGCTGAACAGAGAGCCGACGGCGAAGATCACCAAGCCGAGATTGAACATCTTGCGCCGGCCCTGGCGGTCGGCCAGCCGCCCCGACAGCAGCAGGAACGACCCCACCGTGATGGAGTAGCCGCTCACGATCCATGACAGCGCGGCGTTGGAGGCATCCAGAGATCTCTGGATCGACGGGAAGGCCACGTTGACGATGGACACGTCCACCACCACCATGAACGCCGCCGCCGTTGCCGCCCCCAGCGCCAGCCAGGAGCGGCGCTCAACCGCCTCTACCACGGGGCGCCTTCCATCGGGGCCACGGTAGCGGTCGGCTGCAAGTTGGTCAGGACACCGAAATTATCGGGATCGTCCCCTTTCGGTAAGCTGAGCAGCGCCGCACATCAGGGGGGCGAAATGACGACGTACGACACGATTATTGCCGGCGGAATGGTGGTCGACGGGACCAGAGCCCAGCGGCTCCGGGCCGACGTGGGAATCAAGGACGGGAAGATCGCCAAGATCGGCCGTCTCCGGGCCTCCGACGCCGACGAGGTGCTGGATGCCGACGGGAAGATCGTGGCCCCCGGCCACATCGACCTCCACACGCACTACGACGCCCAGCTGTTCTGGGACCCGTATTGCACGCTGTCGGGCTGGCACGGAGTGACCTCTATCGTCATCGGCAACTGCGGTTTCGGATTCGCACCCGTTGCCCCCGACGACCGGGAGCGGGCCATGTTGACCATGACCCGCACTGAGGCCATCCCGTTCGACGCCATGGATGCCGGCATGCCGTGGGACTGGATCACCTACCCCGAGTTCTTGGATGCGGTGGACCGCACCCCCAAGGCAGTGAACATGAGGTCGTTCTTCCCGCTGAACCCGGCGCTGAACTGGGTGCTTGGCTACGAGCGGGCCAAGGCCGGCGAGATGCCCACCGACGAGGAGCACGCCCAGCTCCGGGCGCTGCTGCACGAGGCCATGGACGTCGGCGCCGGCGGCTGGTCGGTGCAGCGGCTGCGGGACTCCAACGTCCAGCGCGACCACGACGGCAACCCCATGAACACCGACGTGATGCCCAACGAGACGCTGTTCGAGCTTGCCGAGGTGCTGGCCGAGCGCAACCAGGGATTCATCCAGGCCACCTTCGCCCCCGACCCCGCCGATGAGACCCGCACCGAGCACCGCCGCACCTATGAACGCCTGGCCGACATCAGCGGCCGGCCGGTGCTGTTCAACGTGATCACCCCCAACGCCC
>VYDF01000171.1:0-3097 GCA_009843565.1 Acidimicrobiia bacterium
CGGCTGGGCCTGCAAGCAGGTCGGTGAGTTCGGGGATGTCGAGGTGGGCTAGGGCGGTTTCGATCTCGGCGGCGATGTCGGCTTCGACGGGGGCGAAGGGGGGGCGCAGGTAGTGGCCGGGGAGGCCGGCGCAGGCCATCACCGCCTTCATGAAGCGCACGCTGCCGCCGGGCCAGCGGTTGGCGCTGAAGAGACGCATCACCTGGGCGTAGGCGGCTTGCGAGGCGGCGAAATCGCCTGCCGTGTGGGCGGTTATCACCTGTCGGCACGTGGCCGGGACGATGTTTCCTTCGCCCGACAAGAAGCCCTGCCCGCCGAGGGCAAGGATGGTGAGGGCCTGCATGGGGCCGCCCACATGAACGTCGCAGCGGCCGTCCACGACATCGACCACGCGGGTTACGTAGCCCATGTCGGTGTTGGTCACGTTGATGCCGATGATTTTGTCAGGCGCATACTCCTCGACGAGGCGGCCGACGAGGTCGAGGGGAATCACGTAACCGTTGAAGATGTGGCTCGACAGCACGCAGGGGATCGATGAGCCTTCGAGCACGGAGCGGAAGTACGCCTCGAGCTCGCCGGTGGTCGGGGTGTTCGCATGCCCGACGTCCACGCAGTAAACCTGCATCGCCTCGAGTCCAACCGCCTCGGCTATGGCCACCAACTCGAGGTATTCGGCGGCCGTGCGCGTCTCCACCCCCATGGCCCGGGCCGAGACGCGGCCCCCGGCGGTGTCGGCAGCGATCCCGTAGACAAGCTCGGTCTCGGCGACGGTGAGCGTATAGCCCTCCCCGGGCGAGGAGCTGCCCACGTACACCCCCATGCCCACGGAGGCGAGCCGGTCCACATGGGCCCGCCAAACGTCGCAGTCGAGGCTGCCGTCGGGGCCGAACGGCGTGATCGTGCAGGTGAAGGTGCTCAGCGGACGAGTCATGGACGGCCTACAAATCGGGGAACTTGTGGAGGCGCTTGGCGTTGTCCACCAGCATGAGCGAGCGCTCGTCAAGAGGAACTCCGGCCATCGCCGCCATCGTTGGCGACCACGCATTCGGGTAGTTGGAGCTGCCGTGGGGATAGTCGCTGGACCACAGCATCTTGTCGACGCCGATGTGGTGGCGATTGTCGATCCCGTAGGTGTCGGTGACCCAGGTGAAGTGGACGTGCTGCTCGATGTACTCACTGGGGAGCTTGGCCAGGTCGAACCGGAAGCGGTAGCGGTAGTAGCCGTCGTCGAGCTGCTCTTTGAAGTAGGGAACCCAGCCGCAGTCCACCTCGGCGAACACCAGGCCCAGGTCGGGGAACCGGTCGAATATCCCCGAGAAGATCAGCCCGATCAGATGCGTCGAGGCGCCCAGGAAGCGAGTAGCGGCCGGCAGGGCCAGCAGGTTCTTCTGGGCGGGCATGGTGTTCTGGAGCGACACGTGGATGGCGAGGGTGATGTCGCGCTCTTGCAGCGCCGCCCACACCGGATCGTCGCCGGGGTCGGGCGACAGCGAGCCGTGGGGATAGGCGCTCATCAAGAAGCCGCCGGTGCTGGCCCGGCTGCCCACCCGGTCGACCTCGGCGAGGGCCATGTCCACCCCGCGGTTGGGCAGAAGGGGCAGGGCCCGGAACCGGTGAAGGTCGTGGGATGCGTATTCGTGAATCCAGTCGTTGTAGGCCTGCACTTGGGCGAGATGGAAGTCGGGCTCCTCGGCGGCGGCAACCGCCTGATAGATCCGGGGCGACGGGTAGAGCACCTCGGCATCGACGCCGGCAATCTCGATCTCCCGGACCCGGGCGGCGGGATCCCATCCACCGGACCGGATCTCGTCGAAGCGGACCCAGTTCTGGCGCAATCTCGGATCCTGGCCGGCGCAGGCATTGAGCCCGATGGGCATCGGGCCCTCGACGCCCTCGATCACCCAGGCGTCGCCCTCCTCGAAGCGCTCCACCCGGGGCACCCGGTCGCGGTACTTCGCCGCAACCCGCGCCGTCCACAGGTCGGAGGGCTCGTTGATGTGGCTGTCGGCTGAGATGAGGTTGTACGAGCGCAGCTGCCTCGCCGATGTCGTTTGAGCATCCTGCTGCTCGGTGATCATGGTCATGTCGACTCCAATCGCAGGTTGTGCTGCCCTCGCATTGGGCTGGCGGTCAGCCTCAAACTCTATCGCCGCACGTTGCGATTACACCCCACTCATGGCGATAACACCACGGATATTGCGGCCTGCCGCCAAGTCGGCAAATCCGGTGTTGATCTCCTCGAGCGGGTAGCGCTGGGTGATGAGCTTCTCCAGCGGCAGCCTCCCGGCCCGATAGAGGTCGATCCACCGCACCACGTCCCGAGCAGGGTCGGGACCGCCGATCGTGGTCCCGACGATTGCCCTTTGGGCCAACAGCAGATTCGGAGAGATAGGGATCGACTCCATGCCGTGCGACGTGCCGCCCACTTGCACCACCATCCCACCCTCGGCAAGGCAGGCTATGGCCGTCTCATAGTGTTCGGGACGGACTCGGTCGGGGGTGAGCAACACCGCGTCCACCCCCCAGCCACCGGTGAGCTCGCTTACCGCGTCGGCGACATCGACGGCACTGGCATCGACCACGTCGGTTGCCCCATAGCCAGGGGCGAGGGCGAGCTTGTCGGCCTTGACATCGACGGCCACGATTCGCTCCGCGCCGGCCAGCGCCGCGCCCATCACCGCCGCTGCCCCCACCCCGCCAATGCCGAGCACCATGACCGCATCACCGGGCTGGACACCGGCGACGTTCACCGCCGCGCCGACGCCTGTGGATACGCCGCAGGAGACAAGGGCCGCCACCGCGGGCTCTACCCCATCGGGAATCTTCACCAGGTGGCGCTCAGGGGTAACGGTGTGGCGGGCAAAGCTCCCGAGCCCGAGATGGGTTCCCACCGCCGCACCCGACTCGTCGAACATGCGATAAGTGCCGTCGCGCAGCCGCCCTGAGCCGTCCATGCCAGTAGGGCAGAAGGTCTTGAGGCCGCGCCGGCAATTTCGACAGGTGCCGCACGGTCCTTTGAATATCTGGACAACGCTGTCGCCCAATTCCAGAGACTGCACCCCCCGCCCAACCTCCAACACGACCCCGGCCACCAAGT
>VYDF01000171.1:3107-4212 GCA_009843565.1 Acidimicrobiia bacterium
CTCGTGGCCGCAGACCGCGGGCGGTTCCACGGGATATGCCCCCTCGATCACGTAGCGATCCGAACCGCATATTCCCGCGGCCCCCATCTCCAAGATCACTTCTCCTTGAGCCGGCGGGTGAATTTCAATCGCCTCTATCGACAGCGGTTCTCCCACCGCTCGTAAGACGGCAGCCTCTGTTGTAGTCGCCATATCTTCAAGCTATCGGCCAGTCAGCAACTTGGCAGGGGCTCCCTGGCAGGCGGTTCGGGCTCAGCTGGTGATGGAGCCGCCAGCGAGAGGGATGGTTTGGCCGGTCATCCAGGAGGCTTCCTCAGAGGCGAGGTACGCGCACAGGGCGGCGACGTCTTCGGGAGTACCCAAACGCCGGGTGGGGATGGCTCGGGCCAATTGCTCGGTGATGTCGCCCCCGGCGGTGTTGGACATCAGGCCCAGGGCGATGGAGTTCACCGTGACTCCTGTCTTGGCCACCTCAAGCGCCACAGAGCGGAGCAGTCCGGCCGCGCCGCCCTTGCCAGCCGAGTAGGCCGCCACGCCGATGTTCACGCCCACGGTGCCCGCTCCCGAGACGACGCCGATGACCCGGCCCCATCCCCGTTCGATCATCCCCGGCAACACCGCGTGGGTGCAGTTCAAGACGCCCCCGAGGTTGACGGCAAGGGGTCCGATCCAATCAGCCGGCTCGGTCTCCGCGAACGGTTTGACCTGCATCATCTCGGCCCCGCCATTGCCGGCGTTGTTGACCAGGATGTCGATGGGCCGCTCGGCGATGGTCTCTCGCACTGCTTCGCCATCGGTTACGTCGAAGGGCAGTAGTTCGGCTGAGCCGCCGGAAGCCGCAATCTGGTCGGCCACATCTCCAGCCCGGTCGGCAACGATGTCGTTGACCACAACGTGGGCGCCCTGTGTAGCCAGCGTGCGGGCGATACCCGCCCCCACATTCTGGCCCGCGCCGGTGACCAGCGCTGTCTTTCCGTTGAGCTCGAACATTGATATTTCTCCTTCCGGTTCCAGTTATCGGGGGACATCTTGCCAGGCCATGTCGTGGTAGGGGTCGGGCTCGCGGGGCAGTCCCAGCACCTTCTCGCCGATCACATTCTTGTTG
>VYDF01000282.1 GCA_009843565.1 Acidimicrobiia bacterium
AACTGGCGGTATCGCGGGCCGAAGAGTGTCCAGCGACGTTGAAGGCGCTGGCCGCGGGTGAGATCAACTCGGGGCATGCTCGGGTGATCGACCGGGTGGCTGGGAAGCCGGATTACCGCACCGAAGAGGTCATCTTGAATGACGCAAAGGCTGTGCCTGCGGATCTGTTGTCCCGGTACGCGTTGCGCCGGGAGCGGATTGAGGTGCGGGACTACACGAAGTATCAGCAGCAGCGCCAAGACCGGCGAGCCTTCATCACCCAGGAGCCCGACGGATCGTGGAAGCTGTTCGCCCACCTCGACTACATGGCAGGGCGGCGGGTCAGCATGATCTTCGCCAAGATGGCCGAGTCGTTTCGGCGGGAAGAGAAGCCCGACAGCAAGATCACATACTTGCAGCGGAATGCCGATGCCCTGGTCCAATTGATCACACGGGACGGCCCGCAGCGAGCTGCTCCGGTCCGTTCCCCGATATCGGAACTTCCACCTACCACCTAGCCCAGTACAGCCCAGTGCTCAGAAACTGAGTCTTCTGCCCCTGCGTCGGTTGAACATCTCCCTGGCCGTGGTCCGAAGAGAGTTTGGCGCTACCCCGAGCGGTCGGGGCCGGCGCGTTGAATGTGGAACTTCACCAGACAGCGCTGGTCGGTAACCATGGCTTGGCGGTACTCGTCCCAATCGGGGTGCTCGCCCCGCAGGGTGCGGTAGTACTCGACGAGTGGTTCCAGAGCATCCGGGCCGGAGATGATCTCGGCCTGGCACTCGATCTGCACCCAGTCGCCGAAGAAATTGCGGGGGAACACACACAGCCAGCTTCGAGGGTCGCGCCGCAGGTTCTTGGTCTTGTAGGCGGTCTCCCGGGTGCTCATCACCACGGTGTCGTCCACCACCGCCAGAGTTACGGGGGACATCTGCGGCGTTCCGTCCTGCCTCGCGGTGGCTAGCACCGCGTTGGTGTTCTCCCGGACGTAGTCCAAAGCCTGTTCAGCATCCATGAGGGCATCCTATGGGGCCGCCCTACCAGCGGTTCCAGCGGGTGACGAGCTCCAAGGGCTCTCGGCGGGCGGGGCGGAAGTCGGTGCCGACGGTGTGGGCGAAGGGGATGAGGGCCAACTGCATTATCTCGTCGTAGGGGATACCCAACAACTCGGCCGCCTCCTGTTCGTAGCAGAGGTGGATGGTGGTCCACACCGTGCCGATGCCCCTCTCCCGGGCGGCCAGCATGAACGACCACGCCGCCTGGATCACTGATCCCACATGAGAAGCCACCGTCACCGGAGGCTGGCCCCACACCCGTCCGGCCAAACACGGGATCAGCATCCCCGGCACCTCGTGCAGGTGTTCGAACAGATGTCCGGTAGAGGCGTACATCTTCTCGTTGGTCGCCTCCATCTGGGCGCTGTCGGGCGGCACAAGACGGGGGAGCACTCCCAGGTAGTCGCCGGCCACCTCACCGGCCCGGCGGTACAGGTCGGCCAGCGCGGCGATGAGGTCGGGCTCGGTGACCACCATGAACCGCCAGTTCTGGCGGTTCGACCCGGTGGGGGCCTGCACGGCGATCTCCAGGCACTCGGCGATCAGCTCCGGCGCTACCGTCCTAGAAGTGTCCAGGCGCCGGCGCACCGCCCTTGTTGTGGTGAGCACCTCATCGGCGCTCAGGTTCAGATTGGCCATGCCATAGTTCTAGCCAGTCTGCGGGACGCTCACCGGCTTGGAGGACAGGGCAGTATCGTGTGGGGAGCGAGGAGGCTGGCTATGAAGCGGTTGTTGCTGATGCTGCTTGGCATTGGGCTCGTCTTTGCTGGGTGCGGCGAAGGCGATGTCGGCGACAGCAACGTCGTGATCACCGTCGAGGATCCCGAGGCGGTCAACCCAGTGGACTTGGTGCTGTCTGCGGTGGAGCAAACGGAGGCCGCCACCTCCTTCAGGATTGACATGGAACTTCGTCTTACTGGAGTGCCTTTAGTCGGAGACCTGATCCAACCCGCCAGCATTGAACAAGCCGCCAATGGTGATAATTCGTTGGTTGTGGACTTATCTGACGCCACGATAGGTGGTGAGAGCTCCCCTTCCGAGCTAGTTGATTACGTTTTTGAAATGCGACAGGTGGGTGATCTACTCTATATCTTTTTGCCCAAGGAAGAAATGGTGAAGTTTGCTGAAACTCCGTGGGTAAGCGTTGCCAGAGATCAAGTAAGTGAAGAAGAGTTGGACTACTTTCAAGGCTTTGATCCAAATGAACAATTGAATTTCCTATTGGCAACTGATGAGGATGCAACTATCTCGCTAGGAGAGAAAGTCAAGGATGTAGCTGCCACTCGTGTCAGTGGAGAATCTACATTCAAAGATGTGTTGAATTCCCTCGACGTCGAGGAGCGACAAGAAATGCTCGACTCCTTTGTGTCTGACTTTGCATCGCAAAATGCAAGTGAAGAAGAAATAATGTCTCACCTGGAGAAACTACATATTGAATTTGACGCGTGGATTGGAGATGACGGCTATATTTTGCGTGAGATTATCGTCATGAAGAATTTGTACAAGTTTCTTGTAGCCGTTGACTCTGAACTGCGTGATGAGATGGATGAATTCGACGACTTCGTAATGTCTTTTGAGACCTATTTCTTTGATTACGGCGTGCCAATAACAATAGCTGCCCCACCCCCAGAAGACGTCACACCCTACGAAGGCTCCCTGGACGATCTGCTGTCTTGAGAACCGAGGCCTAGAGCGCGGGCATCTCGGAGTAGCCTTTGGCCATGGCGTTGCAGCTCGATCGCTATCCCGAGTTCACCTACGACGGTTCTCCCCCGGAGGTCAGCGACCTCGAAGACTTGCGCCTGCTTCGCAAGTGGGAGGCGGCTATCGGCTATCGCATCTTTGCCGCCCTACGCTGGGGCCAGACCGGCGATGGCCATATCACCGCCCGCGATCCGATCCTCACCGACCACTTCTGGGTGCTGGGCTACGGCATCCGCTTTGGGGATGCCACCATCGACAACCTCACTCTGGTGGGCCCCGAGGGCCAGGGCGTGGACGGTCCCCTGGACATGGGCGTGAACTTTGCGGCCTACTACATCCACTGGCCGATCCTCAACGCGCGCCCCGAACTGGCATCGGCCGCCCACACCCACACTCCCTACGGCACGCCGTGGTCGGCCAACGTGGCGCCATTTCGAGCCATCAGTCAGGAGTCATGCGGGTTCGTATTCGACCAATCGCTGTATGAAGGCGAAGACCTCACGGTATACGGCCTCGCCGGTGGAGAGGCCATTGCCCAGGCCATGGGCTCCAGTCGGGTGTGCATCCTTCGCAACCACGGGCTGCTCACCGGAGGGCGCTCGCCTGGCGAGGCAGTGGGATTGTTCGTGGCCGCTGAGAGGGTGGCCGAGGTGCATGTGAAGGCTCCCGATGCCAAGGCCATCAGCGACGAAGCGGCCAAGGAAGTCGAGGCTTCGCTGTTCTCCGGGGACAATGGCTGGCGGATGTTCCAGTGGCTGGCCCGCGATCTGGTGCCTGACCCCTCGGTGGTGCTGGGCTGAGCGTCAGTCAGCTTCCATTTCTGGATCGGAGCGGGACGCGAAGGCGGTCTCCAGAGCGAGCATGGCGGCCTGTTGTCCGGCCCCCAATCGATCGGCTTCGGCCGCGAATGCCTCGGCGGCATCAGCCAATTGGCGCTCTACCACCGAAAACGCCACCGGGGGCTCGTCCACCACGAATGTTCCGGCCCGGCCTCGCCCCTCCACAATGCCGGCCCATTCCAATTCCCTATAGGCCCGGGCCACCGTCCCCGGCGCCAAGCGCAGCTCTTCGGCCATCGACCGGATGGGTGGCAGCCGTTCCCGGGGCTTGAGCCGGCCCGACGACACCATCAACCGGAGTTGGGCCCTCAGCTGTTCATAGGGCGGGACCCTGGCGCTCTCGTCTATCCAGATCCGCATAGCAAGATTGTATCAATGTACTGATGCATAAAGCACAAAACCGCCCAAGAAGGGCAATATCTTGTGGTTGTTGCCAGTTTTGTATTGACCTGATAGCGTCCCCCTCGGCGAGCAGAAAGGACGGCTCCAATGAAGCTCATCACTGCGGTGGTAAAGCCCCATCAGGTTGAAGACATCAAAGAGGCGCTGGCCGAGGTCGGCGTTCAGGGCATGACGGTGAGCGAAGCCCAGGGCTTTGGTCGCCAAGGCGGTCACACCGAGACCTACCGGGGCA
>VYDF01000063.1 GCA_009843565.1 Acidimicrobiia bacterium
ACACTCGTTCGTCTCCATAAATCCATAACTTGGTGAATGGACGGTAGAGGACTTCTTGTATTTTCGATTCATCAAAGACTAATTCTATGTCCTTCTTTAGAGCATTCTTCAGCACAGGAGTCCATTTGATGTCTTGCAATTGATCATTTTCGGTGACCTCATTCAGTGAGAAACCGAGCGACACTAATTCTCGTGCTTCTTCATATGCTTCAAGCAAAAGCCTTACCCGGCGTTCCAATACATTTCGACAAAATGAGTAAAAATATGCGTCGCTACCAGTATTTATTCCAGACGCATGCACCTTGACAACAGTGTCGCCTCGTTTGCGTTCCGGACCGATTGCGCAGACCGGTATCAATTCGTCGAAAGTTCCGTCGGTGAGGTTTACCCAGTCGTGGCCCTGGTTGATAGGAACAGTCTCGAACTGGTCGCTGGTCACGTCTCCGAGGTCGGCGAGCCACTCGAACTTCTGTGGGAGCTTGCTGTATTCGGGAACAGTCGCGTAGTACAGGACGGCAGGCTGGTTGAGGGGCTTCTCGGGGTTTCGGACCAGCACGGTGATCTGTACGCCGTGACGGGAGCCAGCCCCGAATATCTTGTCACCCTCACGCCTGAACTCGTCGCCCGATTTCATGGCATCGCCCAGCAGGTTGACCACGTATATGTCGGTGAACTCGTCGCGTAGTGAGGCTCTCATGCCCGCCAGCGAGGTGGCGTTAGAAAGGGAGTTGGGGTGGATGAAGGCCAACACCTTGCCGGAGTCTTGCTTGTTGGCCGCATTGGCCAACCGGTCGGAGGCCCATCGGATGGCCTCCACATAGAGATTGCCAGAGGACTTGCCTGCACCGCGCCCGGTGATCTGCTTGTGCCGCGTTCCGTAGGTATCGCGTACGCGCTCTTCAATATGGCCGTATTCGAGGTTGGGGTTGTCGTCTCCGGCAGACTTCTGGCCGGCGGACCAAGGAGGATTGCCCACGATTACTTGGATGGGGGCCTTGTTCTGGCGCTTGGCCCGGTCGGAGTTCTCGGCCATGTATTGGTCGAGGCCGAGCTGGTGGTGCATTTTCTCGTCGTCCATTCGAAACGTGTCGGTGAGCACGATGCCTTCGAACGGGGTGTAGCCGTGGGCGCCCTCGAAAGCGCCTCTTTCGTCGGCTGCTTCTTCGATTTTCAGGGCGGCGATGTAGTAGGCGAGCAAGACGATCTCGTTGGCGTGCAGTTCGCTGCTGTATTTGCGGAGCAGGTCTTCGCTGCTGATCAGGTACTCGCTGTCGGTGCCCTTCAAGGTGAGCAGGCGGTTGATGAATGTGCCGGTGCCGGTGAAGGGATCGAGCACATGAACGCCTTCTGCGGTGAGACCTTTGCCGAATTCTTGACGGCACACCGCGTCTACCGAGCGCAGCACGAAGTCGACCAATTCCACGGGGGTGTACACGATGCCGAGCCGCTTCACGGTGGCGGCCATGGTTGCTTGGAAAAAGCCGTCGTACACCTCGCGGAGAACGTTGAGCTTCTGGGCACCGGTAAGCGCGCCCTCGAAGGCATCGGCCATGCGGGCGTAGGCCCGGGTGAGGGGTCGCCGCTCGTGCTCGAAGGCGATGTCTTTGGCGGCGAATTCGTCCAGGAGCCGGTTGATCTGCTGCGAAACGGGGTTTTGGGTGGCGAATTGCGACCGCTCGAAGAAGGCATCGAAAACCGGGATGGTTACAACGTGTTGAGCCACCATCTCTTGGGCATCGCTATCGGTAATTTGTGGCCCTACTGTGCGCTGCATCGAGGAGACGAATCGGTCGAATGCGGTGGCGAGTTCGGGGAACTCCAGCAGCACTGCCTGTACTCGTCGTTGGACCTTTGCACAAACTTCGGCGGCCATCTTGCCCCAGTGGGGCCACATCTGACGGTCGCCGCAGACGTCTACCAGCTTAGAGGCGATCTTGTCGTCGAGGGCCATCTGTAGCTGGACGGCCTCGCCCACGCCTGTGCTGGTCTCGGTTTCGTCGTCGGCCTCCGGGGGGCTTGTGCTCTTGGTGCGATCGAGTACTCGGATTGGAGCCTTCTGCTTGGCCACCTCGACGTTGTTCACCCAGAAGTTGACTCGTTCGTCGTGTGATCGCAGCGCACGGACTACGTCCCACACCACTTTGAAGTCGCTGCCGTTCAACACCGACTCTGAGGAAATGGTCTCGTCGTCGGCCACGACCACCGGAATGACCACATAGCCGCACCTTTTGCCTGGTGCGCTTCGCATTGCTCGACCCACCGCCTGGGTGATGTCGATTTTGGAGGTGCGTCGATCTAGAAAGATCACGGCATCGAGCGCGGGCACATCAACGCCTTCGGTGAGGACCCGGGCATTCGTCACCACTCTGCACATGCGGGGATCGGCGTTTGGATCGCTGCGGTGGTCTCTGAGAGCGCTGATGTGCATGTGGCGGGTGACAGCCGCGGTGGAGCCGTCAACATGTTGGACATCGAGTTGAAGATATTCGCGGTTGTAGTCTTCTTCTCCCACGTTTTTGACTACTTTGGGCCACATCTTGGCGGTGAGCTTCGATGTTTTGACCCTGTTGGTGAAGGCGATGGCGGTACGTGCGTGAATGTTGTTGGTTACGTCGATCTGTCCGGTATGGCGGTTGCCGCCAGTGCTTACCGTGAGCGGGTCGGCTAGGGCATCCCAACAGCCAGCTAGTTTCACGTAGTTGTCGAACGCGAGTCCTGTATCGGCGTGGCTTATCTCGGAGTCAGATTCGTAGGTGCGGCGCAGTTCGCGGTCGGAAACCGCGATGACCACCACTTCGTAATCCGAAAGCCAGCCGCTGTCGACAGCCTCGGCGAACTCCATGCCGTAGAGCACTGGGCCGTACACCGTCTCGTCGTCCATCGAGAAGCTGTCGACCTCGTTGGCCTCTGCCTTCTGCTTGGCTTTTTCGGTGAACACTCGTGGAGTGGCGGTCATGTAGAGTCGGCGGTGGCCCTTGATCTGGCTGTTATCGTGGACCATGCGAAAACCTGATTTGTCTTCGTCGGTGTTTTGTTCGGACTTGGCGGTTTCGACACCGGTCGTGCGATGGGCTTCATCGCAGATGATCAGATCAAATTGCGTGGTGCACTTTTTTTGAATTTCTGCGATCTTGGGAAGCGACTGGTAGGTGCAGAACACCACGGCCATGACTTCGGGATCGACAGGACGGTCAAGCTGTGGGCCAAGCTTGGCAGAATCGGTGGTCACCGGCATGGCCAGCTCGGTGAGGTCGTCCGCGAGGTCGGCCTTTTTGGCAGAGCGGCGACCAGAGGTGGGATCGGAGCAAACCCCGAGATAACTGTGACGAAACGACTTTTGCGCGGCCCATTCCCGCATGGTTTGGCCCATCAGGGCAATCGAAGGCACTACATACAGCACCCGTCCACCTTTGCCAGCTAGTTTCTCGGCGATCCACAATGCCACCACCGACTTACCTGTGCCGCACGGCAGTATCATTTGGCCACGGCTGTCAGAATTCTTGAGGTCTTCTACAACGGTTCGCACGGCATCATCTTGGTAGGGACGCGGCACGTATTTTTTCGCATTGAATTCAAGTACCCAAGGCTGCTCGAGGAAATCTTCCCAGCGGATATCCCAACCATTGATGATGCTCCGGTCGAGCACTTCGCAGCGTGGTGTGGCCTTTTTGATTTTTCGCCAAGCGTTGTCGGTTAATCTGCCGGTAGCTACCAGGAGACGAGCGGAAAAGTCGTTGGTACCTGATTCCGCCAAGAACGAGTTCACATCGCTTGTTGGGACCGTGGATGTATCTTCGTAAGCCTTGCATTGAATGGCGCAAAGCCCGCCGCCGTAGTCGTCGCTCTGCTCGGCAACCAGATCGATGCCGCAATCTCGATCGAAACCTCTATTGTGGCGATCGGGCCATTCCGACCATCGCCAAACTTTCTCGAAGCGAGACTGCCCGTATTCTCCGGGGTGTTTTCGCAGCGCCTCGGTAATTAGTCGCTCAAACAATTGCCCCCGAAGTTGAGGTTTGTCTGGCCCTCGCTCCTTTAGGAGCGTGATTACATCTCGATGGTTACGGTGGGGGGGGGGGGGGGTTTGGGTAAAAAAATTGTAAACCCCCCCATAAACATAGGAAATTGGGGTTGGGGATGGGATTTAAGGAATAAACAAAATATGGGTAGAAGA
>VYDF01000294.1:0-1711 GCA_009843565.1 Acidimicrobiia bacterium
GTCTTGCACAGTCCCGATCGCTTCGGCCAACTCCTGGCTACCGGCGTCACTGTGTGGGTGGGGTCACAGGCGTTTGTGAACATTGCCGCGGTGGTGGGGGTGCTGCCGATCACCGGTGTTCCCCTCCCGTTCTTGTCGGTGGGAGGCTCCGCTCGGCTTACCAGCATGGTGGCCTCTGGAGTGCTGCTCAACATCGCCCGCCAGATCCGGACCGAACCGTGAGTGAAAATTCTCCGGTGTGGGTTGTGATCGCCGGCGGAGGGACCGCTGGCCATGTCCACCCTGGATTGGCAGTGGCCCGCGCTTTGGTTCGGCGCGGCCACGAACCCGAGAGCATCCACTTTGTGGGATCGGCACGGGGAGTGGAGCGAGATCTGATTCCGGCTGCCGGATTCGAGTTGACCCTGCTGCCCGGACGGGGATTCAGGCGTCAGCTCACGTTGCAGAACATCAAGTCAGCCGCTGGTTTAGCCCAGGCAGTGGCTCAGGCCAGAAGACTGCTACGGCGCCTGCGGCCGGCAGTTGTGCTGGGGTTGGGCGGCTACGCCAGTGTGCCCTGCGCCTTGGCCGCTCGACTACTCAAGATCCCTTTGGTCGTGTCGGAGCAAAACGCCGTTCCCGGTTTGGCCAATCGCCTGGCCGGGCGTTGGGCTCGAGCGTCCGCGGTGTCATTCCCCGGCACCAAGCTGTCCCGGGCGGTGCTCACCGGCAATCCAGTGCGAGACGAGGTCCAGAAGGTCGATCGAGAAAAGGACCGGTCGGCAGCTCGGGCCTTCCTCGGGGTGGGTGAGGGACGCCATCTGATTGTGGTGGCCAGTGGATCTCTAGGAGCGGCTCGAATCAACCGGGCCACATTCGAAGCGGTTCGCCACTGGGCCGATCGGCATGATCTGGCCGTACATCATGTGATCGGCCGTAGGGACTGGCAGGATCTGGCCCACCTGCGCCCCGACCTGTCCGATGCGACGCTGGACTACAAGGCCGTGGAGTACGAGATGGACATGCCGAGGGTCTATGCCGCCGCCGATCTGGTGGTGGGGCGAGCGGGGGCATCGAGCGTGGCCGAGTTGGCCGTTGTCGGGCTGCCGTCGGTGCTGGTACCGCTGCCGGGCGCCCCCGGTGATCACCAGACGGCCAACGCCTCCCACCTGGCTGCCGTAGGAGGAGCTGTGATGGTTCCCGACGCCGAGATGGACGGTGCCCGCATGGTTGAAGAGGTGGACACACTGCTGAAAGTGCCCGGCCTTCTTGGTGCCATGGGACAAGAAGCGGCCGGTGTCGGTCGCCGCGATGCCGACAATCGGGTGGCCGATCTTCTCGAGCAGCATGCCCGCTGACCCCACCAGGGTCACCGGGGGAAGCAAAAATAGGACCATGGTCGATTTGTGCCCGACAACCCGGGTTCACCTTTTGGGAGTGGGTGGGGCGGGGATGTCGGCTATTGCCGTGGTGTTGCACGGGTTGGGATGTCAGGTCAGCGGAAGCGACTCGGCCGATTCTCCGGTGCTCGACCGTTTGCGGGAGATCGGGGTTCAGGTATTCGTAGGCCACGACCCGGCCCAGATTTCCGGGGCCGAATTAGTGGCCCGATCCACCGCCGTGAGCGACGACAATCCCGAGGTGGTTGCCGCTCGACGGGCGGGCATCCCCCTCTACCGCCGGGCCGAGATCCTGACGGCGATCACCGCGCTGAGGTCCACGGTGGCGGTGG
>VYDF01000294.1:1721-4159 GCA_009843565.1 Acidimicrobiia bacterium
CCATGTGCGGTTGGCGGTGGGGGCCGATCCCGGCTTTGTCGTCGGCGCGGTGATGGCCGACGGCAGCATAGGGGCTCGCTGGTCGCCCAGCCCCTGGTTCGTGGTGGAGGCCGACGAGAGCGACGGGACCTTTGGGGAGCTGAGCGTGAACCGGGCGGTGTTGACCAGTGTGGAACCCGACCACTTGCGCCGCGATCGATCGGTGGCTGAGCTGGAGGCTGAGTTCGTCCGGTTCTGCACCGGTGTCGCCGATGGGCTGGTGGTATGCGCCGACGACCCTGGGGCCATGAAGGCTTCGGAGGGGTGCCACCGAGTTCTCTACGGCAACGGCTCCGAGGCTGACTACCGCTGGCGAACTCTGCGGCGCAATCGGCGATCCATCGTTGGAGAGATGTCGTTTCTCGGGCAAGTGGTGAGTCCGGTGACCGTGCCCATGCCCGGAGATCACAACGCGCTAAACGCCACCGGAGCGCTGGCCATGGCCTGTGAATTGGGGATAGATGGGTCTGACGCGGTTGCGGCGTTGGCTGGTTTCGGGGGCGTGACCCGGCGATTCGAGCGGCGAGGGGAAGCTGCTGGAATCGAGTTCATCGACGACTATGCCCACCTGCCCACCGAAGTGGCTTGCTCGCTGAAGACGGCATCGGAAGGGGGGTGGGGCCGGGTCGTGTGCGTGTTCCAGCCCCACCGTTACACCCGAACCTCGCAGCTGTGGTCGGCATTCGGTCATTGTTTCGAAGCCGCTGACGTCGTGATCATCACCGACATCTACTCCGCTGGCGAGCCGCCCATTCCCGGCGTTTCCGGCGAGTTGATCTGGCAGGCAGTGACTGAGGCCCACCCCGAAAGCGATGTTGCCTATGTGCCCCACCTCGATGATGTCGCCAATCGATTGGCCGAGATACTGCGCCCGCGAGACCTGTGTCTGACCCTGGGCGCCGGTGATCTGACTGGGGTGCCCGACCAAGTAATCGCGATGCTTACTGGCCGGCGATGAGCGCGTTGCGCTGGGATCGGCTGGCCAACGACCTGGCCGGAGTGCTGGGAGAGCAGGTGATCAGCCGGGAGCGTCCGATAGGACCCGACACCACCTATCGAGTCGGGGGCGCGGCCCGGGTCGGTGTGACCCTCTCCGTTGATGCCGATCTTGTAGCAATGGCCGAGGTTGTGGCCGCCCACCGAGCTGACCTGCTGGTGGTGGGCAAAGGCTCCAACATGTTGGTGGCCGATGCCGGCTTCGACGGGGTTGCCATTTGGCTGGGCGCCGGATACGACTGGGTGAAGATCGACGGCACCCACCTCAGGGCGGGAGCGGCAGCAGGGCTGCCGGTGCTTGCCCGCCAGAGTGCTGCGGCCGGGTTGACCGGATTCGAGTGGGCAGTGGGCGTCCCGGGTTCTCTGGGTGGAGCAGTTCGCATGAATGCGGGCGGCCATGGATCAGACATGGCCGCATCGTTGGTACAAGCCGAGATCCTTGATCTGCGGAGCGGCCGGGTCGAGCGGTGGGTGCCGGAGCGATTGGAACTGGGCTATCGGTGCTCGGCGCTGGCCGATCACCATGTGGTGTTGGCGGCCGATGTGGGCCTGGCCGCCGGCGATGCGTCATCGTCGCAAGCGACCATTGCCGAGATCGTGGCGTGGAGACGCGAGAACCAGCCGGGAGGACAAAACGCTGGCTCGGTGTTCACCAATCCCGCGGGTGACAGCGCGGGCCGGATCATTGAAGCAGCCGGACTCAAGGGGCACCGGGTGGGGACCGCCTCGGTATCCGACAAGCACGCCAACTTTTTTGTCGCCGATCGGAGTGGGTCCGCCGACGACCTCCACGCGCTCATGGACGAGGTGTTCGCACGTGTCAGAGCCGAGTTCGACTTGGCGCTGCGGCCCGAGACTCGTCTCGTGGGTTTCGAGGCTGGGCCTTGGGCAAGCCGGGCGGGCTGATATGTCCTCAAACGGGCCGACTCATGATCCACCCGACCACCAGTCGGAGACCCGCCAGCCCGAGGCCGGTCCACCCGAGGATCTGTCGGAGACCCGCCAGCCCGAGGCCGGTCCACCCGAGGATCTGTCGGAGAGCCCCCAGATCGAGGCCGGTCCATCCGAGGATCTGTCGGAGATCCCCCAGTCTGAAGTTGATCCCCGCATAGAGGCCCGGCGCATAGGCGTTCGCTCCCGGCGGCGTCTCCGAGTATGGATCTCCATTGGGGTCATCGCCGTGTTGGCGGCTGCGGCATTCGGCGTAACCCAGAGTCCTCTTCTAGACGTCGATGAGGTCGAGGTCATCGGGGCCCGGCGCACCAGCGCCGCCCAAGTTTTGGAAGCAGCGGGGGTTGAGTTGGGAACCCCGCTTTTGGGACTGGACTTGTCGGGCCCCCGCAAGTCCATCGCCGCCCTGCCCTGGGTGAATCAGGTCCGGTCTAGTCGGACATGGGGGGGAA
>VYDF01000194.1 GCA_009843565.1 Acidimicrobiia bacterium
CGCACTGGCTTTTCCGTCCTCTCTTCCGTTTTCAAGGAGCGTGAGGCGGTGACCCGTAGCGGGAGAACCGCATCGGCCTAGACGAGCCAGACCTTGCTCTGCCCCTGCGGGCACCCGAAGGGAACCCGTTTCAGAGGCGGGTTGTAACGCTACCGGCCCCGACCAGCAGCGTCAACTCAATCAGGAGATTGCTACTGACCTCTTTTGTCAACTCAATCAGGGGTTTTGCTGGGATTTGACCCGCAGCAAGTGGTAGCGGCGCTTGCCCCGGCGAAGCAGCAGGTAGCGGCCGTGAAGCAGACGGCTTGCAGTCACTTCATTTTCCTCCCCGGAGACCCGCTCATTGTTCACGTACACCGATCCTTCAGACAGCCCTCGGCGGGCGTCACCCTTGGAGGATGCCAGCGCGGTGGAGGCCAAGAGCTCCACCATGTCGAAGGTGTTCGAATCGGCGTCGAACCCGCCGTCGGGGATGTCGGAGGTGGGCACTTCGGCGGCAACGGCTTCCAAGGCGGCCTCGTCGATGTCGTCCACCGGAGAGCCGAACAAGATTCGGGCCGCCTTCTCCGCGGCCACCGCGGCAGCCGGGCCATGCACCAACGAGGTGACCTCGTTGGCCAGGATGTGCTGGGCCTCCCGCCGTCCAGGGTCGCTCTGGTGGGCCTCAAACACATCGGCGATCTCGGCAACTGGGAGCATGGTGAACTGGAGCAGGCTCCGCTCCACGTCTTCGTCGGGAACCTGCACGAAGTACTGATGGAATCGGTAGGGGCTGGTGCGCTCGGGATCCAGCCACACCGCGCCCTCGGCGGTCTTGCCGAATTTGGCCCCGTCGGAGCGGGTGAGAAGCGGCCAGGTGAGACCGTGGGCCTGGGCGCCGGAGCGGCGCCGGATGAGGTCGACTCCGGCGGTGATGTTGCCCCACTGGTCGGATCCGCCGATCTGGAGCTCGCAGTTTTGGCGGGAATGCAGCCACCAAAAGTCGTAGGCCTGCAACAGCATGTAGGTGAACTCGGTGTAGGAGATGCCGGTCTCGCTCTCCATGCGGCTGCGCACCGAGTGCTTGGCCGCCATCTGGTTCACGGTGGCGTGCTTGCCAGTGTCCCGCAAGAACTCGATCAAGGTGAGGTCGCGGGTCCAGTCATAGTTGTTCACCAACTCGGCGTCCCCGTCGAAGTCCAGCAGCTTCTCGAGCTGGCCCCTGATGCCCGACAAGTTGGCGACCAGGGTTTCGTCATCCAGCAGGTTGCGTTCATCGGATCGGCCGCTGGGGTCGCCCACCATGCCGGTGGCCCCACCCACCAGGGCGATGGGCCGGTGGCCGGCCTCTTGGAACCGCCGCAGCACCAACACCCCGATCAGGTTGCCCAAGTGCAGGGAACTGGCCGTAGGGTCGATGCCGTGATACACGCCGATGGAACCGCTGCTCAACCGCTGAGCCAACAGGTCCCGGTCGGTGGTGTCCTGCACCAAGCCACGGGATTCGAGTTCTTCAAGCACCATGTAAATGCTACGAGAGCCGAAGGCAAAGAGAGAACGAATACGTGACCGGCAGGCGACTCGGCTTGAGCATCGGCATCGCGGCGATAGTGCTGTTCGCGGTGTTCTGGATCGGGGCCACGGTGTGGTTCTTCGGCGATGAGAACCCCGACCGCCTCGACGATCGACAGTGGGTGGCCGACGCCGAGGCCCGATGCGCCGAGACCAGAGACGAACTGGATCGGCTGCCTCAAGCCCGCGACGCGGCGAACATGGCCGACCGAGCCCACCAGATCGAAGCCGCTACCGCAGTGCTGGCCGAGATGACAGCCAACCTGGCCGCCTCCGCCCCCGACGGCGATGACGGCGAGTTGGTGGCGCTGTGGCTGGGCAGCTGGGAGGTGTATCTCGGCGATCGCCTGGCCCACGCCCAAGCACTCCGCTCCGGCGAAGACCGTCAGTTCCGGGTGACCGTGGACCCGGAACGGGGCGACGGAGTCGACGCCCTGTTGGATGCCTTCGCCATCCGCAACCGAATGCCCTCCTGCGGCGATCCCCTGGATATCGGCTAGCAGTTTTCAGTACCGGGGCAGCTTGTCCAAGGCCTCGGCACCCAGTTGGGCCAGACGTACCAGACCGGGGTCGCAGCCGAATTCAGCCAAGCCGTCCAGCGGCACCCAGCGCAGGGCCTTGGATTCATGGTTTCCCCGCGGCTCAGCTCCGATAGGGGCCTGCACCAGAAATCGGACGTCGTAGTGCAGATGGGGATCCTCGCCGGGAGGATCCACTTCGTGGATATCCAGATGCAGGGGCTGAGGCCAGATCAGCAGCCCGTCGATGCCGGTCTCCTCGGTGGCCTCCCGCAGAGCCACCGAAGCCAGGTTGGCATCGCCGTCGGCATGGCCACCGGGCTGCAACCATCGACCGAACTTGGCGTGGAGCAGCAGCAGCGTGTCTTCGCCCGCATGGTCCACCACCAGCGCCGAGCCGGTGAGGTGTCCCGGCCGGCACGTTCTCAGACAGGCGTCGGGGTGACGGTCGATCAGCGCCCGATAGCGGTCACCCAGATCGTCTTCGAACCCGGCCAGCTGTTCTCGGGCCACGGCCAGGTTGTCCGTCGAGGCCAGCAAAGCGTGACCATCGTCCAGCCAGGTCAGCTCTTCAGCGCCGCACATCATCCTCTCCGAGAAAGGTCGGGACAGCCGGGAACGTACCAGCGCCACGGCAGGTCGGCACCGGCGCTGAGCCCGATGCGAACCGAGCGACCCGGCTCGGCCGGGGGCGCAGTCCCATCGTCGATCAGTTCGACACCGGAGTCGGCGGTCACCAAGTCGGCACCGTTGGCCGCACCGTCGATGCCCAGCGCAGCCGCCAGCTTGGCCGGTCCGCTGCACAAGTCCTGATCCCGGCGAGCCTTCGGCCGCCGCTCTCGCATCTCCTCCAAACCGGTCAGCGGGGTCAGCGCCCGCAGCAGCACCGCAGCGCACTCCCCATCTGCGCCGCACACCACGTTGGCGCACCAATGCATGCCGTAGGTGAAGTACACGTATAGCCGCCCGGGTGGGCCGAACATCACCTCGGTGCGGGGGGTCATGCCCCGGTAGCCGTGGCTGCCGGGGTCGTCGGCCCCGGCATAGGCCTCCGTTTCCACGATCCGGCCCCGGCATCCTCCGGCCACCAGCACTTTGTTCAACAGATCCGGGGCCACTTCCCGCGGGTCTCGGGCGTAGAACCCCCGCTCCAGAATCATCGCCGTCACAATAAGGCAGCCGGAGTGACTCCCCGCCCATACTGGTGTGGCTTTCGCTGGCTATGGCAAAGGGAGTGCTGATGCCAAGAAGAAGATTGCGGACTTCACTGCTGGGAGCGGCGCTGGTTGTCGGCCTGCTGGCCGGGGCCGCCGGATGCAGCGACAACGTGGAGCAGCCACAGTCGGTGACGATCAGCTTCGGCCACCCCTTCCCGCCGACCCATCCGGTTCACGTGCAGGTTTTCGAGCCGTGGGCCGACGACGTGCTCCAAGCCACTGGCGGCACGGTGGCCATCGAGTTCTACCCCAGTCAGGCATTGAGCCCTCGCAGCGAGGTGTACCAGAACACCGCTGACGGAGGTCAGGGCATCGGCTGGGCTCTTCAGGGCTACTCCTTGGGCCGCTTCCCGGCCGCTGAGGTGGTGGGAATGCCGTTCATATTCGACAGCGCGGTGGAAGCCACTGAAGTGCTGTGGGCGCTCCACGACGAGTTCGAGGCCATCCGCAATGAGTACGCCGACGTGAAGCTCCTCGGGCTGTGGACCCACGATGTGGCCGACCTGTGGCTGGCCGCCGACCAGGCCTCTGATGCCCCCGATCTCTCTGGGTTGACGGTGCGGGCACCAACGCAGATCCAAGTCGACGTGATCGAAACCCTGGGGGGGAACCCGGTGAACCTGCCCGTTCAGGAAATTCAAGCCGCGTTGGGTCAGGGTGATATCGACGGGGTGATGATCGCCAACTCCGGCCTGTCCAGCTATGACCTCTACGGGGTGCTGGGCAGCGGAGTGCAGTGCAACTGCTACGTGTCGGCCAGCTTCTTGGCCATGAACCAGGACCTCTGGGACAGCCTGTCGGTTTCCCAGCAGCGAGCCATCGAGCGGTTGTCGGGCCGGGCGGTCTCCCTGGCCGCG
>VYDF01000055.1 GCA_009843565.1 Acidimicrobiia bacterium
GTGTGCCTCGTCGAGCAGGGCGGGGACCTTCTGGATCTCGTCGATCACCACCTGCCGAGACGGATCGGGGCCCGATGCCTCAAGCTCCTCCCGAAGCAACTCAGGACGCGCCACATAGCGCCGGAATTCGTCTGCCTTCAGCAGATCCACCCACACACCGTCGGGATAGTGCTGCTTGAGCAGGGTGCTTTTGCCCGCCTGCCTCGGCCCCCAAAGAAAGAATGTCTCCGTCCCCGACTCGGGCAGCGACAGCATTCGTTCAAACATCAACTTTAGAATATCATGATTTTCTAAAGGATAGATTCAAATTGAGGTGCGGCCAACTGGCCAAGACTGAGGCTAGACCCTTTCGATGAGGGTGCCGGTGCCTAGGCCGCCGCCGCAGCACATGGTGATTAGGCCCCACTGGCCGTCGGTGCGCTCTAGTTCGTGCAGCGCCTTGGTGACCAGGATGCTGCCGGTGCCGCCCAGGGGGTGGCCCAGGGCGATGGCGCCGCCGTTGGGGTTCACCCGCTCCATGTCGGGCTCATGCTCGGCGGCCCAACACAGCACTACTGAGGCGAAGGCCTCGTTGATCTCCACCACGTCGATATCGCTGATGGCCAGCCCGGAGCGCTCCAGCAGCCGGTGAGTGGCCGGGATCGGCCCTTCCAGCATCAGCACCGGATCGCATCCCACCAGGCAGGTTTCGGCCACTCGGGCCCTCGGGGTGAGGCCGAGCTGCTCGGCCCGCTCAGCGGTGGTCATCAGCACTGCGCCGGCGCCGTCGGAGATCTGCGATGACGATCCCGCGGTGTGTACGCCGTCGGGCCGGGCCACTGGCTTGAGGGTGGACAGCCCTTCCAGAGTGGTCTCCCGCATGCCCTCGTCGGTGCTCACGGTGGCCGACTCGCCGGTCCGTTTGCCGTCCTCGTCCAGCACTGGGGCCTCGATGGGCACGATCTGGGTCTCGAACCGGCCCTCGTCCCAGGCCCGGGCCGCCCGCTGCTGGGAAGAGAGGCCGAAACGATCGCAGTCGTCCCGGGTGATGCCCCACTTGTCGGCCATCCGCTCGGCGCCCTCGAACTGGGAGGTGAACTCGTAGTGGGCGAAGTAGTCGCGGGTCACCGGCTTGCCCACTCCCTCGGCGGTGGCGTTCGACCCGATGGGCACGATGCTCATGCTCTCCACCCCGCAGGCCAACACCGTGTCTTCCACCCCGGATTTCACCAGGCTGTAGCCCAGGTTCACCGCGTGCTGCGACGAGCCGCACTGGGAGTCCACCGTGCTGCACGCCGTTTCCTCCGGCAGCCCGGCGGTGAGCCACGCGGTGCGTATCACGTTCATGGCCTGGGCCCCGATCTGATCCACGCAGCCGCCCACCACCTGGCCGATGGCAGCAGGGTCGATCCCCGAACGCTCGACGGCGGCCGACTGCACCTGGCTGAGCAGCGAAGTGGGATGGACGGATGACAAACCGCCGTTTCGCTTGCCCACCGGGGAGCGAACGGCTTCGACGATCACGACTTCGGTCATGGCCCCACGATAGAGCCTCGGTTCCGGTTTCAACCCGTCGAAGTCAGTCCGAGGCCCCCGATTGAATAGTGTGCAACTCCGTGGGTGTTCGTGAAGACGTGATCCAAGAGCTGACCGGGCCGGGGGGATTGTTCGAGCTGACCACCGAAGAAGTGTTGGGACACCAAGCGGCAGTGTTCGACTCCCGGATGCGCTCGCTGCGGGAGATGGTGGCCAACACTGCCAATTTCGGCGACCGAGAGTTCTTGGTGCTGGAAGATCAGCGGCACACCTTCAACGATTTCATCGCCCAAGTGGCGGCGGCCGCCTCCGCACTGCAAGAGCGGGGCATCGGCCGCGGGGATCGGGTGGCCATTTTCGCGGCCAACTGCCCCGAGTGGGTGGTGAGCTTCTTCGCCGCCACCAGCATCGGGGCCGTCGTGTCGGCCTACAACGGCTGGTGGACCACCGACGAGGTGGACTACGCCACTGAGCTGAGCGAGCCCGCTCTGGTGATCGCCGACCGCCCCCGCCTGGAGCGCTCCGGTTCGGGGGGCGCCGGCACACCGTGCCTGGTGATCGAGGACGACTGGGCCGATTTCCTGGCCACGGGCGCCGGGGCTTCCCTCGACGACATCGATGTGGCGCTGGCCGAGGACGACCCCGCGGTGATCTTGTTCACCAGCGGTACTACCGGACGCCCCAAGGGCGCGGTGGCCACCCATCGAGGGCTGATCGGCTTCGTGCAGTCCACCATGATGAACGGGGCAGTACGGGTGTTCACCGAAATGCGCACCAACCCCCCAGCCGACGATGGCTCGGCCCCCAGCCCGCCAGACCAGGCGGTCACATTGGGCACCTCGCCGCTGTTCCACGTGTCGGGGCTGTACGGCACCACGCTCATCGCCATGGTCACCGGGGGCAAGATCGTGTACCGCCGAGGCCGCTTCGATCCCGAGGCGGTGCTCCAGCTCATCCAAGACGAAGGAGTCACTGCCTTCGCCGCCCTGGGCAGCATCGGCTCGCGGCTGGTGAATCACCCCCGCTTCGGAGAGTTCGATACATCCAGCGTGGTCAACGTGGGCTTCGGCGGCGCGCCGGCCAGTCCGGCGGTGCAAGACCTGATGCGCCAGGCCTTCCCCAACGCCGCGCCCGCGGTGGGCATGGGCTACGGCTCGTCGGAGTCGGTTGCGGTGGTGGCCACCATCGGCGGTGCCGAGTACCGGGAGCGTCCCACCTCCTGCGGACGGGTCGCCATCGGATTCGAAGCCGAAATCCGCGGCCCCGACGGCCAGTCGCTCCCCACCGGGCAAGAGGGCGACATCTGGTGCCGCAGCGCCTACACCATGCTCGAGTATTGGGGTGACGCCGAGGCCACTGGAGAGACCATCGATGAAGACCGGTGGCTCAACACCGGCGACATCGGCTGCTTCGACGAAGACGGCTACTTGTACATCAACTCCCGGGCCCGGGACATGATCCTGCGCAACGCCGAGAACATCTATCCCATCGAGATCGAGTATCGCCTCGACGCCCACCCATTGGTGGGCGAATCGGCGGTGTTCGGCGTGGAGCATCCCGAGATGGGCCAAGAGGTGAAGGCCGTGGTGGTACCCAGTGGCGACGCGTCGGTTGACCCCGACGAGTTGCATGAGTGGTGCAAAGAGGTGCTGGCCCCCTACAAAGTGCCCACCATTTGGGAGATCCGCCCCGCCCCCCTACCTCGCAATCCTGCGGGCAAGGTGGTCAAGCGCGAGCTGTACTCGTAGGCGGCGCTTCCGCTACCAGATTGGGAACTTGGCCTTGTCGGGCAGGCCGGATCGGCCGACTACCGCCTCTCCTGCCTCTTGGCAGCGGGCATAGAACGTGTCCTCGTCGATGGTGGTCATGCGGCCGGCGTCTACCACCTTTTGGCCGTCCACGAACACGGTGTGGACGCCTCGGCCGTCGGCCGACCACACGAGCTGATTCATCACGTTCAAAAGCGGACGCCATTCGGGGCGGTCGGTGTCGTGCAGCACCACGTCGGCCAGCTTGCCCGGCTCCAGCGAGCCGATCTCATCTTGCATCAACATGGTGCGGGCCCCGCCCAGGGTGGCCATCTCGTAGGCCTTCTCGGCCGGGAACATCTGGGGGTCCATACGGGCGTCTTTGAACAGCCCGGCCACCAGGTAGGTGGCCCGCATCAGGTCGGAATAGTTGGAGGCGTTGTTCCCGTCGGTGCCCAGGCTCACATTCACCCCGGCGGTGACCATCTCGGGCATCTTGCCGATCTGGGTCACGCCGTAGCTCACCTTCAGCGCAGTGGTGGGACAGTGGACCACCGTCGATCCCGCCCCAGCCAGAAGCTGAATCTCCTGATCGTCGACATGCACGCAGTGAGTGATGGCGGTGTCGTCGCCCAGCACCCCCAGCTCGTTGAGATGCACCATGGGCCTCTGGCCGAAGGCGGCTATGAAGCTGTCGGGGTCCAACGGGGCCGGAGACATGTGGAAGCTGAGACCCACGCCGTACTCGTCGGCGGTGGCCCGAGCGGCCTGCCACAGGGGATCGGAGCAGGTGGTGTGGCCCACCACCATCGACCATGCCCCCAACCGCCCCCCGGCCGCGCCCCGGTGCACGTCGATGGTGTCGTTGCTG
>VYDF01000283.1 GCA_009843565.1 Acidimicrobiia bacterium
GATCCATGGGTCTAGTACACGCCGGGGAAGATGCGGTAGGGCACCTTCTCCTGGTATTCGGCCCACTTTTCGGGGCCGTATTTCTGGGCGCATTCCTTGTCGTCGAAGCGCTGGCGAAAAGTGAAGAACGTGATGATGAAGATGGCGTAGGTCCACGCCCAGAGGACTCCGAAGTGGCCGAAACAAAGGGCGATTCCTATGCAGAGGAAGCCCTCGCCCAGGTAGTTGAAGTGTCGGGCGGCGCCCCAATAGCCACTGATCAGGATCTTGCGCTCACCGGCCTGGATGTGCGTAGGCGGGATGAGCCCGAGGAAGTGGCGATCGGGGAACCGCTTGAACATGTACTTCTGCAAGTTGGCCCCCCGCGAGATGCTCCACCCGATGACAAACAGGCTCGCCGATACCACGAGCCAGAAATTCCTCCACGCGTACGACATATCGGGATTGGAGTAGGCGGCCATGCCCCACAGCGGAATGATGAAGATCCACCCGTAGACCACCAGCCCGCCCCACCACAGCTTGAAGCCGAGATGCTCGTGGATCAGGTCGTAGGTGTAGAGCTGGACCCGCTCGAATACGAAGTAGTCGAACACGTAGAACGTCATGAACGCCGCATACATGTAGACGCCGGGGTTGGTGCCGGGGACGTTCTCGCTGTGCCATACGGCGCCGGAAAGGGCGTTGAGCGACAACATCGTGCCGCCCACCACGTAGAACCACATCTTTATGTCGACGCGCTGGCCGAAGAACTGGAACTCTTTGGCCCGCCCTTCCCACAGGGCCCACCAAATGTTCTGGATCTCACCCTTGGGCTGGCTCAACACCGACGCTATGGCGAAAATCGTGGTGAAGACCGTGCCCCCGAGCACGGCCCAGAGCGTGGACCGGTAGAACCAGTCGCGGTCCAGTCCGGTGACCTCGGTAGCCCCCAGGATCTGGGCGATCACGAACACCAGCAAGCCGTTGAGCCGATAGGGGCGGGGCTCGCCGGTCTCGGGATTCTTGACGTACCCGGTCACCTTCCTGGCCGGAAGTATGAGCTGGGCGACGAAGAAGACCGCGAAGATGATTAGCGGCGTGAAAAACGCCCAAACCTTTTCCGACCCCGAGAGCTCAAATAGATGTTCAATTCCAAGTGCGTCACCCATATGTCGGATACTACTTCCGCAGCAAGACAGTCATCCGCGATGTCCGACGGCAAGGCCGCCTGCGGCGACTGCGAAGCCGTGTAAGGATCGGCGGTATGGAGAAAAGACTTGAGGTTGCTGACGGCCATCGGCGCACCAAGATCGTGGACGGTCCGGCGGGTTCCATAGAGGTGAAGATCGCCGGGGAGGGTCCTGCGGTGGTGTTGATCCCTTCGCTGGGCCGCGGAGCCGACGACTTCGACGACCTGTCGGTGCGCCTGGCCGACCACGGCTACATGGCCGTGGCCCCCGAACCCCGGGGCATCGGCGTCAGCACCGGTCCGCTAGACGATCTCTCTATGTTCGATCTGGCCGCCGACACCGCCGCCGTCATCGAGACCCTCGACATTGCCCCGGCCACGCTGGTGGGCCACGCCTTCGGCAATCGTGTGGCCCGGATGACCGCCACCGAACACCCCAAGCTGGTGGAGAGCGTGGTGTTGCTGGCCTGTGGGGGTCTCGTACCGGCGGCGCCCGAGCACATGGAAGCCCTTCGGACCGTCTTCATGTCCGACGCCTCCGACGCTGAGCACCAAGCCGCGGTGGCCAAGGCCTTTTTCGCCCCCGGCAACGACGCCTCGGTTTGGTTCGACGGATGGCACCGCACCGTTTCGGGGGGCCAGACGCGAGCAACAACCTCGCTCGATCCGAGCCATTGGTGGCAGGCCGGTCAGGCCGACGTGCTGGTGGTGCAGCCCGAGGATGACATGGTCGCCCTGCCGGCCAACGCCAGCACCATCGTGGAACAGCTCGGCGACCGGGCCACGCTCGTCACCATCCCCCGCGCCGGCCACGCCCTGTTGCCCGAACAGCCCGAGGCTGTTGCCGCCTTTGTGCTGGGATGGCTCAGCGACCGGGTTCAAGTCGGGTAGTGGACTTCGACGTCGTCATTATCGGGGCCGGTGCGGCGGGGCTGTACGCCCTCCACCGGGTACGCGGGCTTGGGCTCTCAGCCAGGGTCTACGAAAAGGGGGACGGGGTTGGCGGCACCTGGTTCTGGAACCGCTATCCCGGTGCTCGGTGCGATGTGGAGAGCTGGGACTACTGCTACACGTTCTCCGAGGAACTCGAGCAGGAGTGGGAGTGGACCGAGCGGTTTCCCACCCAGCCGGAACTCGAGCGCTACTTCAATCACGTCGCCGACCGCTTTGACCTGCGGCGGGACATCGAGTTCGACACCCGGGTGGAGCAAGCCCGCTTCGACGATGGTCAGAACCAGTGGCTGGTCGGCACATCGAACGGCGAGACGATCTCGGCCCGGTTTCTCATATCGGCTGCGGGCTGTCTGTCGGAGGTGAACACGCCCCGATTTGAGGGGGCCGAGACATTCGCAGGCCAGCAGCTCCACACCGCCCGCTGGCCGAAGGGCGGCATCGATGTCACCGGCATGCGGGTCGGCGTGATCGGCACCGGGTCGACCGGCGTGCAGGCCATCCCACAGCTGGCCAAGCAAGCCGACCGCCTGTTCGTATTCCAGCGCACCCCGCAGTTCGCCATCCCGGCCCGCAATCGGCCAATCGACTCCGACCAGCTTGAGGAGCTAAAGCACAACTACCGCGAGCGGTGGGAGCTCAAGAATGCGAGTCCGGTGGGGATGGGGCGCCTTGCCCCCGAGGTCTCCTCGGCCCTCGAAGTAGACGAGGCCACTCGTACCAGGGTCATGGAGGACTCGTGGGCGCTGGGCGGACCGGGATTCGCCAGAACCTTCGACGACGTGATGACCAACGCCGAGTCGAATCAGATCACGTCGCAATTCGTTCTGGACAAGATCCGGGAGAAGATCGACGATCCCAGCGTGGCCGACTCCCTGCTGGCGATCGACCACCCCCTCGGCGCCCGGCGGCTGATCGTGGAGATCGATTACTTCGAGACCTACAACCGGGAGAATGTGACCTTGGTCGACGTGGCGGCCAGCCCCATCGAGGTGATCACCCCCCAAGGACTGCGAACCACCGAGGGCTCCTACGACCTCGACTTGATCGTGTACGCCACCGGATTCGACGGCATGACCGGCGCCTTGCTGGCCATGGACATCCAGGGATTCGGCGGATTGCCGCTCCGGGCCAAATGGGCTGATGGGGCTGGTGCCTATCTCGGCCTATTGGCGTCGGGATTCCCCAATTTCTTCATGATCACCGGCCCCGGCAGCCCGGCGGTGTTCAGCAACGTGATCTTCTCCATCGAGCAGCACGTCGACTGGATCGCCAACTGCCTCGCCCACATGCTCGACCACGATCTCGACCGCATTGACGCCGACCCCGAGGCCGAAGCCCAATGGACCCGACAGGTCCACGACATCGCCGCCCAGAGCATCGTCGGCAAAACAGATTCCTGGTGGACCGGATCAAACATCGAGGGCAAACCCCAAGGCGTCACCTTCTATCTAGGAGGCACCCACACCTACCGCGCAATTTGCGCAAAAATCGCCGCCAACGGCTACGAGGGGTTCGTAATGGGCAGACACCGGCCCAAGAGACCAGCCCCGTAGAAGGCGCATAGTTGGCTGCCCCAGAATGGCTTGGCTAGCCGCGGAACAGTTGCTTGACTCGCTGGACGGCGGGTGTCCACAGCCACTCGGGCTCGGTGAATCGGCGGTGGTTCTCGCCGGGCAGCCCGGTGGGGTCGTAGAAGCTCTTGTCGGTATTCTTGCGCAGGTCGGCTGTCCGCTTCAGCACCTTCCAGGAGGCGTACACCGTCCCCCTGTGGGTCCAGCCCTGCCGCATGTAGTTCCAGTTGTCGGGGGCCAGGTCTTGGGCTGCGGCAAAGTGCTTGAGGGCGCGCTCGCTGTCGCCCGCTGCCTCGAAGTGCAGCGCCAGCTTGAAAGTCGCCTCGGCCAGCAGCTTGTCGTCGTCGACCGGCTTGAGCCGCTCGGCCAGCTCCCGGCTCGACCAGACGTGCTCGCTGTCGGCCCCCCGCTC
>VYDF01000037.1 GCA_009843565.1 Acidimicrobiia bacterium
CGCGGCCCCGGAGCAAGGGCATGGAGCGCCGCGACCTGCTGGAGGCCAACGGCGCCATCTTCACCACCCAGGGCCAAGCGCTGGCCGCCGGTGCGGCCTCCGATGTGCGGGTGCTGGTGGTGGGCAATCCGGCCAACACCAACTGTCTCATCGCCATGAACAATGCCGATGGGATTCCCGCTGAGCGGTTCACCGCCATGACCCGCCTCGACCACAATCGGGCGGTGGCGCAGCTTTCGGCCAAGCTCGGGGTGACGGTGGGCGAAGTGAGCCGCATGACCATCTGGGGAAACCACTCGGCCACCCAGTACCCCGATCTGTTCAACTGCCAAGTTGGCGGTCAGTCGGCCGTCGAGGCGGTGGGCGATCAGGCGTGGATCGCCGACGAGTTCATTCCCGCGGTGCAACAGCGCGGAGCGGCCATCATCGAGGCCCGGGGCCTGTCCAGCGCGGCCTCAGCCGCCAACGCCGCCATCGATCACGTCCACGACTGGGTTCACGGCACCTCCCCAGGCGACTGGGTGAGCATGGCCGTACCCTCCGACGGCTCCTACGGCGTGCCCGAGGGCCTCATCTCTTCGTTCCCCTGCACCACTGCCGATGGCCAGTGGTCCATAGTGGGCGGCCTGGAGCTCGACGGTTTCTCCCAATCCCGCCTCGACGCCACGGTGGCCGAACTGGCCGAAGAACGAGACACCGTCGCCGACCTGGGCTTGATCTAGTTGGGAGACATCCCCCCCGCCGGTCCCCACGGCGGCGATGGGCCGCGCATCGCTCGCGCGTTGGGCATCGACCCGCAATCTATTCTCGACCTGTCGCAGAGTCCCAACCCGTTTGCCCCCGATTTGGAGGCGGTTCTCGCTCACCATCTTGACTCGCTGCGGCGGTACCCCGATCCGACCCACACGGCTGAGCGCTTGGCCGAAGCCATCGGAGTCGAATCGCAACGTCTGATGCTGACCAACGGAGGGAGCGAGGCCATTTGGTTGGTGGCTCGGGAGATCGGCGGCCGGGTATGGGCAGAACCCGAGTTCGGGCTGCATCCCCGCAACCCTGACGGGCCGGTATGGCGCAGCGATCCCCACAACCCCAGCGGTCGTTTGGCCGACCCCGACGAAGCAGCAGACGTGTGGGATGAGGCGTTCTACCCGCTGGCCACCGGGCAATGGACGGCAGCTCGGGCGGGAATTGTGGTGGGTTCGCTGACCAAGGTGTTCGCCTGTCCTGGACTGCGACTCGGCTACATCATCGCCGATGATGTGGAGCGGTTTGTCCGTCACCAGCCCCAGTGGTCCGTGAACTCGCTGGCGGCAGCCGCACTGCCCCAGATGCTGGATCTGTCTGATCTGGCAGCCTGGTCTGTAGCCATTGCCACGGCCCGCAAGGAGTTGGCCGAAGTGTTGCGACGCTTCGGCTTTACGGTGGAACTTGCCGAGGCGCCCTGGGTGCTGGTTCATGCCCCTGGATTGCGGAAGCGCTTGGCCCCTCATGGGGTGGTGGTTCGGGATTGCTCTAGTTTCGGGATGCCGGAGTATGTGCGGATTGGGGTGCCCGATTCTGATGGGCTGGCTCGATTGGAGTCAGCTATGCTGCGGAGCGGCGTGGAGGCGAAGTCCGGTTAAATTCCGGCACTGTCCCGCAACGGTGAACTGGCCCTGAGCCAGCGAGTCCGGTCGAGCTTTGCGCCGAAACGAGCCATAAGCCCCGAGGGTTGGGTTGGCTCGAGGGCAGAGCACCTGCCGATCGAGCTTCCGTTCCTCGATCTACAGGAGGTGTTGTATGCCCCGACGTTTGTTCCGACTCTTCTTTGCGCTGCTGCTCGCGCTGGCCCTGGGGGCCACAGCCTGTGGCAACGATGATGATGGCCCTGCGGCCCAGGTCATCGAGGAATCTGCCCCCAAGGCGACCTCAACACAGGCTGCGCAGTCCCCGACCCAGGAGGCTGCTCCGGAGCCGACTCCCACCGAAGCCCCATCGGCACCGGCTCCGACTGAGGTACCGCCGCCGACCGAGGAGGCTGCCCCTGAGCCAGATCCGACCGAAGCTCCCCCCGAGCGTCCCCAGCGGATTGTGTCGTTGTCGCCCACCGCCACCGAAATCTTGTTTGCCATCGGCGCTGGCGATCAGGTGGCGGCGGTTGACCAGTTCTCCTACTTCCCACCAGAGGCCCCGGTCACCGACTTGTCGGGATGGGACCCCAACGTGGAAGCGGTGCTCTCCTACGAGCCCGATCTGGTGGTGATCGCCAACGACGCCAATGACCTGGTGGCCGGAATGGACGCGGTCGGCGTCAAGGTACTCGTGAGCGGGGCCCCAGCCGACTTCGAGGGCGGCTATGACTCAATTGCCGAATTGGGTATCGCAGTTGGCCGGGTTGACGAGGCGGCTGCGCTGGTCGCCGATCTACGAGTGGAAATCGAAGACGCCCTGGCCGCGGCTCCCGATGTGCCAATACGGGTGTACCACGAGTTGGACAATACGTTTTTCTCGGTCAGCTCCAACAGCTTCATCGGCGCGGTCTATACCGCAATGGGAGCAATCAACATCGCCGATGAGGCCGATGCCGACGGCTACGGGTATCCCCAGCTCACTGAGGAGTACATCGTGGAAGCTGATCCCGAGTTGATCGTGATCACTGATCTGGTGGGCTACACCGCCGAAGATGTGGCGGCTCGGCCCGGCTGGGGAGAAGTGGCCGCAGTGCGCAACGGCAACATTGTGGTGGTCAACTCCGACATTGCCTCCCGGTGGGGTCCGCGACTGCCCCAGTTCATTGCCGCAGTAGCCGAGGCCCTCCAGACGGTGGCGGTTTCCGCCCCTTAGAGGGAATCATGGCCGAAGCGTCCCTCCCCACCGCCGCTCTATCTGAGGATGAGACTGCCTACACCGCTGTACGGCGGGCCTTCGGGATGTCGGCTATGGCGTCCGTTCTCGGCGTGGTGGTACTAGTGGGGGTGGGGTTGCTCAGTGCCTCCAGTGGCGCTGCTGGGCTGCCGGTCAGTGGTGTGTTCGGCGCCCTGTTCGATTGGATCCCGGTGGTGGGTATCGAGTCGTCGCTCTCGGCTACTCAAGAGAACATCCTGTTCGAGATCCGGCTTCCCCGACTCGTTCTCGGAATGCTGGTTGGCGGGTCGCTCGGCGTGGCCGGAGCCTCCTATCAGGGGGTGTTCCGGAACCCGCTGGCCGACCCCTACCTTTTGGGCGTCTCCGCCGGGGCGGGTTTCGGCGCGGTGTTGGCCTTGGGTTTCGGGCTCGACCTGAGCTGGGGACCGTTCGACACGGTACCGGCGGCCGCCTTTATGGGGGCGCTGGTGGCAGTGGTGGCGTCGATGGCCATCGCCCGGGGCGGGGGAACGTCGCCGGCGACGCTGCTGCTTGGCGGAGTGGCCATGGCCGCCCTGTTTTCCGCCGCGCAGACCTATGCCATCCAGCAATTGAACGAAACCCGAGCTCGTGAGGTGTTGTCGTGGCTGTTTGGCCAGCTCAACACCACCGGCTGGAAGCAGGTTTGGCTGCTGCTGCCCTACGCCGCAGTATGCGGTGCAGTGCTCTTCGTCCACCGCAGGCATTTGGATGTCCTCCGGGTTGGGGACGACGAGGCCCGATCGCTGGGACTCGATCCGGCTCGGTCCCGTCTGATCGTGATCGTGGCCGCCTCGCTATTGACCGCGGCGGCCGTTTCAGTGAGCGGATTGATCGCCTTTGTCGGCTTGGTCGTTCCCCACATCGTTCGACTGCTTATCAGCCACAGCTACCGGGTGATCGTGCCGCTCTCCGCGCTGGTGGGGGCGGCCTTCTTGGCCTTTGTGGACATCGGAGCCCGTACCCTGCTGGCCCCATCGGAGTTGCCGGTGGGGGTCATCACCGCATTCGTTGGTGCGCCGTTCTTCGCCCTGGTGTTGTGGCGCGACCGGTGGAGTACAACATGACCTCCGCCGGGCTGTTGGAGTCCCTCCCGACGACACCCGCCTTGTCGTGTCGGGATGTCCGGGTTTCCTTCCGCGACCACGAGGTGGTCTGCGGTGTAGATCTCGAATTGGGCCCGGGGGAATGGCTCGGCATAATCG
>VYDF01000142.1 GCA_009843565.1 Acidimicrobiia bacterium
GTGTCGGTCGCGGTGACCTGTTGGCCCACGCTACTCGGGTCCGGATCGTCGACTGAGAGGCTGAAGGAGGCCTCACCGCTGCTGTCGGACACCAACGTTCGCGTGTCGGGGTTCTTGAGGCCGCTGACGCCGCTCAGCGCAACCGAGAGCCTCCACTGAGCGGGGAGCGCTCCGTCGACGCCATGGGTAACGTTGCCCACGACGTCGCGCAGCTGGAACGTGTAGGACACCGAGGAGCCGAAGCGTGCCTTAGCGGCGCTGAGCGTAGTGGTGACCAGCGTCTCGGACGCGATGCCGATGTCGGCACCCTCGGCAACATCGAGGCGGTGCAGCTCGGTGCTGCGGCTGACCGTGTCGTCGAGCTGGCCGGTCCACACCCACACCACCGCACCGCCCTGGGGGATCCGGCGCAGACCAGCCACCGCGACGGTGACATCGCCGTCGCGGTCGGTGACGGGATCGGTCTCGTCGATGGCGCACAGGCCAGTCGACTGGTCCGCTGCTACGGCCTGGCCGCAGGTCCCGTCGGCCGCGAAGACACCGCCCGCACCGACTGCCGGAGCCCAGAACACGTCGATGGCCGCTCCGGCGACGGGGCGCAGACTCGCATCGCGGACCGACACGACCACCTCGGCGCCGTCATACTGGGCGCTGACGCCGCGAGGACGGAGGCCGGTGTGTGACAGGGCACGCGTGATGAACGCCGCCATCTGGCCGCGAGTCACGATGGCGTCGGGCGAATACAACAGATCCAACCCCGGCTGGGCATCACCGGTCAGAGGCGTCGGACCCGCGCCCCTCGTGACGCCGAGCTCATACAGGGCACTGATGGCGCTGCGAGTAGCAGGATCAGAGACCGCGGCCCGCACATCGGCGAAGAAGTCGTCGGACTCCGCGGTGAGCGTACCCCTCGTCAGTAGGGCCTGGCCCCCAGCACCGATCGAAACCTTGCCGGTCGCCTTGGCAAGCAGCCCGATCAGGAACGTCGCCATCTCCGCCCGGGTAATCGGGTCACCGGGTCTAAAGGAATCTCCCGACGCAATAACCCCCCGGGAGGCAAGCCGGTTGATCGCGTCCTGGGCCTCCTGCCAGGTCCCACCGATGTCACCGAAAGCGGCGTCGCCGGCATCACCCAAGTCGACACCGGCGACCTCGGCGGCCCGGGCGATGAACACCGCCATCTGGGCCCGAGTCACGTCTCGCTCCGGAGAGTACGTCGAACCGTCCCCGGTGCCCTCGGTGATCCCGTAGTAGGCGATGCAGTTGATCGCATCACCAAACACATGACCCGCGGACACGTCGGTGAACAACTGATCTATAGCGGCATCACCCACACACGCCGACAAGCGAGTCGTGTGATCAGCCCGATCAGCCACCGCTCCAGCCGGATTCATTCCCGCGGCCAACACCGAAGCAACCACAGCACCAGCGGCAAGAACTGCCAAACCCGAGCGTCGAGAGTGAACTAGCTGGATCATCGCGGCTCTCCTTGCCAGAAGCCTCAGAACATCCGGAGGTCGTGGGAAACGTTGCGGTCAACGCCCCGCCGGGACGAGGGAGGCCCCGGCCGGTGTGGCCGGGGCCTCCTTACGTTTCGGGTTGCTGGGACCCTAGGCCCCTATCCCGTCGTGTTGTCGATGGTGTACTCCGTGGTGTGGCGTGGCCTGGAGCTGTAGTCGTCCGCCGCGATAGTCGTGGCGGGACCGCCAGGCGCAAGGGCCGCAGCCAGCATCTTCTCGAACGCTGCTATGTCTGCGAACTCGGCATCGGCTGTGGCGGCGACGCCGGCGGCGTTGGTGTTGTACCTGTCATCATTGTCATAGATCATGTACATCGGCACACCGTTGGTGTCCAAGAAGACAACGTGGTTCGCCTCAACATCGCCGCCCACTATCGCGGTTGCGTCGACGTCTGTACCTGCTGCAACCTCCTGAGCCCAATTCACCGTCTTTGCCGCCACATTCGTGGCGTCGTCGTCAGCGTCGGTAATGGCGCTGCCGTCGGTAGCGGTAATAGCAGCCGTTCTGGCAGTGAGTGTCTCAACAGCACCATCCCCGGACCACGTGTACCCGAAGGTGTAGGTGCCGTCGGAGCCAGTTGTGAACTCCCGTCCATTATTTGCGTCATCGGTTGCATCGTCGGGGGTACCCGCGCCAGCGTTTGCACTGGCCGGGCTATCCCTGAGGCTGCTGTCCTGGTTAGCGTCGTCGCCCTGGCCGCGGCTACTGGTCAGAGTGACCTTGGCGTTGGGCACGGGATCACCGAACTGATCGGTCACCTTCACCGTGGCCCTGTTGAGAGCTGTCCTGCCGGAACGACCCGCAACCACCACGTACGACGAGGTCTCAATCTCAATCTTGGCGGCCTTACCAGACGCATCAGTGAAGGTCACCGAACCAGAACTGTCCTGACCCCCTGCGTTGGTAGTGGCATCGCCATCGGTGACGATAGCGAGCGGGGCAACCGTCGGGTGGGTCCCGCCGGTGTCTTCGGTGGGTGCACTACACGGATTGGTAGCAATCCAGGCATCGTTGGCATCGTTTGAGGTACACCCACTCGGGTCGGCGACCACGCTGTACCCGACTGTCCACATGTCACCGGACATGTTGGGCCTCGGGTCGGGCAGAGACGCCAGCACGAAGGTGGCCTTGCCGTCGGAGTCCGAGGTCAAATACACCTGAGAACGCCCGATCGAGGTACCGGTGGCGGTCGCCCCGCTGTATGTGTCGATTGTGACTATCCACTTCGCCGGTTTGTCGGCAGCCTGATGGCCTCCGGCGACGTCGTTGCCCTGGCCATCCTTCAACTGCAGTGTGAGGGTGACCGTCGACCCCATCTTGCCCACGGTGCCGGCGAGGTCGTTGGAGATGTGCGCAGTGGCGGACGTCGAGGGGGCGGCTGGCCCCTTGCTCATCGCCAACCTGTACAGCGCCGTGCCGTCATCGACTTCGTCGCCGATGGCGCCGGTCCAAGCCCAAGCGACCACTCCGTCATCTCCAACGTCGAGCGCCTGTGTTTCGGCATTACCACTGCCGCCCGTGATCAGGTCAGCACCGTCGATCTCACACGGATGCATGCCGTCGCGTGTGGTGCCGCTGCCAGAACGTTCGACCAGCCGGCCGCAGGTGCCATCAGCATTGAGCGCTGCTTCTTCGTCTGCGGAGTCGACGTAGAAGACCTCAACCCAAACGTTGGAGACTGGTGCGAAGTTTGTATCACGCACCGACACCAAGACCTTGTTGCCAACAGCCTGCGCGGTGACGCCCTCAGGGCGGGCGCTGGTGTGCGCCAAGGCCCGCGTGATGAAGGCAGCCATCTGACCGCGACTCACGGTGCCGTTGGGATCGAAGTTGGTGTCCAGCGGAGTCTTCTTGGGATCTACGACAGCGGCGGTGCCGGTGCCGTTGGTGACGCCCAATTCGAACAGGGCAGCCGCGGCACGGTCTACCGCTATCGGGCTCAGGGCCCGAGCGTCGGCGAAGTGGTCGTCGGCGTTCGGCGGGGTGGCGTTTACCGACAGCGTGATCGTGCCGTTATCGTTGATCTTGACGCCCGATGACGCTTTGTTGAGGAGCCCAATGAGCGCGATGGCCATTTCGGCGCGGGTCATGGCATCATTGGGCCTGTAGTTGGCGCCCGAGGGGACGATCCCCTTGGAGGCCAGCCGGTTGATGGCGTCGCGGGCCTCGGCCCAGGTGTCGTCGATGTCGCCGAAGCCTGCGTCCATGGCATCACCGAGATCAACGCCTGCGATCCCAGCGGCACGGGCCAGGAACACTGCCATCTGGGCCCGGGTTACGTCATCGTTCGGGGAGAACGTGGAGCCGTCGCCCGTGCCGTTGGTGACGCCGTAGTAGGCGATGCAATTGATGGCATCGCGGAAGACGTGACCGTCGGACACATCGGTGAACATCTGATCGCCGAGAGCGTCACCCACGCACGCCGACGTGGTCGCCTTGTGATCGGCCGTCTCCGGAGCGGCACCAACGGGAGTGGCCCCAACCGCGAGGAGCGATGCGATCAAGGCACCCGTTGCGAGCACTGCCCAA
>VYDF01000246.1 GCA_009843565.1 Acidimicrobiia bacterium
CATCGGGGAGCGCGGTCTCGGATACCGCATGCCCGAACCCGACGAGGCGTGAGCGTGAGACCGCAAGGGAGCGACCCGATGACAATCGACGCCTGGGCGCAGCACCCCACCCTTCGATTTGCTCGGGACCCGATCTTCGAGCCGCTCAGGCGCTGGACCCGGGAGGATGCGCCGACGGAGGAGATCGCCGTCGCGGCGACGATCCGCGCGATGGACGAAGCCGGCGTGGCGAAGGCGCTGATCTCGGCCTGGGTCGGGCCGCGCAGCGTCATGATCTCCAACGACGAGGTCGCGGGATTCGTCAGCGAATTTCCGGAACGCCTCATCGGCGTCGGCTCAGTCGACATATCGCGGCCTGTGCAGGCCGTCGCAGAGGTCCGGCGCTGCGTCGCGGAACTCGGCTTCAAGGGAATTCGCGTGCTGCCCTGGCTGTGGGAGCTGCCCCCGACGGACCGGCTGTTCTACCCGGTCTATGCCGCCTGCTGCGACCTCGGCGTGCCGTTCTGCACCCAGATCGGCCATACCGGCCCGCTGATGCCCTCCGAGGTCGGGCGCCCGATCCATCTCGACCGGGTGGCACTCGACTTTCCCGAACTGGTGATCGTCGCCGGACACATCGGCTATCCCTGGACCGACGAGGCGGTCGCCGTCGCCACCAAGCATGCCAACGTCTACATCGACACCTCGGCCTGGACGGCCAGGCGCTACCCGGCCCCGCTCGTCGAGTGGCTGCGCGCCAACGGCGCCCGCAAGGTGCTGTTCGGCTCCAACCATCCGATGATCCCGCCTGCGAAGGCGCTCGACGGACTCGACGATCTCGGACTCACGCCAGAGACCCGGGCCTTGTTCCTCGGCGGCAACGCGCGGCGGGTGTACGGCATCGACGCGTGAACGAACCGGTCGCGGCGGCCCCGCGTACCCGGCCAGCCGGTCCGGAGCGGGCCAGGCGCTTGGCAGGCTGCCTGCGCTCGCACGCACCACGGCAGGGTCTCGCGCGGACGGCGAATCTCCGCATGCCAGCGCGGCAGGAAAACTGAACGCCGTTGAAACTGAAAGTCTCAGTTGCATTGGTTTCCCTGTCCGTGCATGTCTGCGCATGCATGGACAGGAGTGATATATTTCAGTGTCTTATAGGATTCAGCCTGCGACCGGCGACGACAGTCGGACCCCGGGAATGCCTGCGGTTGACTTTTCCGTGTTGACCCATAGGTTGATTTTCGGAGCACATTCGGGAGAAAGACAAGATGTCAACACGCACGGGCAAGCGGACAGCGAATTTCAGCATCACGATCAGCAAGCGCAGCGTCGAGGCGCTGAAGCCGGGGGACAGGCCCTACATCGCCTGGGACGACCGGATCGCCGGATTCGGCGTCCGCGTCCAGCCCTCGGGACTGCGCTCCTACGTCATCAACTACCGTGCAGGGCCGGGCGGGCGCAAGGCCGCCAACCGGCGCATGGTGATCGGGCGCCACGGGCAGGTCACCGCCGGCCAGGCGCGGCGTCTCGCGCAGGAGACGCTGGGCAAGGTGGCCGCCGGAGAGGATCCGGCGGCGGGACGCGCCCGGAGCCGCAGCGTGCCCACGCTCGGGGAGGCCTTCCAGGACCTTCTCGACGCCGGGCCGGCGCGGAAGGAAAGCACCGTCGCGGCCTACCGCAACACGGTGCACAGGGATCTCGGTGACTGGACGGGCCGCACGCTTGACACGATCGACCGCCGGGACGTGGAGCGGCGGTTCAACCGCCTGACTGATGAGGCCGGATGGGTCCAGGCCAATCACGCGGTGAAGATGCTGCGCACGCTCTACCGGCGCCAGTGCATCGACTACGAAGGGCTGCACAATCCCGTCGACCAGTGGCGCGCGGCGGGCGGGCGGCCCCACGCCCCGAAGCGGCGCTCCATCGCGCCTCCGGCGGAGGTGCTGCCTCGGTGGCACCGGGGGTTCGAGACCGCGGTGCGCAACCCGGTCGCGCGCGACGCCTTCCGGTTCGGTCTCTACACCGGCATGCGCCGTTCCGAGGTCTGCGGCCTCGAATGGGCGCGGGTGGACATGGCGGCGATGACGCTCCGGGTGGACGACACCAAGAGCGGCGCGCCGCTGGAGTTTCCCGTCACCCGGCAGCTTGCCGCCATCCTCGACCGCCGTTTGGCCGAACGCGACCGTTTTCCCGGGAACACGCGGGGCTGGGTGTTCCCCTCGGCCGGCCAGTCCGGGTCGGGACACGTGAAGGGCATGCAGCACCTGAACGCGCGCATCGGCGAGGCGGGCGGGGCGCGGTTCTGGTTCCACGCGATGCGGAACTGCTTCATCACCGTCGCCGATCGCGACCTGATGCTGCCGTCCAGCCTGGTCAAGCGGCTGGTCAACCATGCCCCGCCCCGGGACGTGACCGAGGGCTACGCCGCGGACTGGACCATGGACCAGCTTCGCGACGCCGCCCGGCGCATCGCCGACCGCATCGACGAGTTGAGCTTCGCGGGCGCTCCGGCGCAGGAGACCGACGTCCGGGAATGATCGGCGCGGAACACGCGCGGCGCGACCGATCGCGAAGACCTCCTCCATTTCTGCCGTTCGGGTTGCGCTCTAGCTGCGGAATTCGGTGGGTCTGCGCTGCTTCGTAGACCATATCTTTTCCGCGTCAGAAGATACAATGCAGGTCTCGGCCAATCAGGTAGTACATTCCCACACTCGGAAGATCGTCTTCAGGCCTCCACCCACATCCCTTCAACTTGCCAAACCTATATAGGATTGCCATACAGCTTTGGCAGGCACGTTGATAGGGCATGCAGAGAGGGTTAAGTCAAATCAAAAGGCTCAGTTTCCAAATCGTATGCATGACCTTCCGTAATGGGTCCCCGACGTCAAGCACAAGATTCCTGTGCATGAGCGGCCACGAAGCCCGAACCCGACAAGACTGTCCCGGCGTCGGCGGCAAGGGGCGCGACGTTGATGCCGGGAGCGGCATTGGCGTTTGGTCCGGAGCCGGGGATTGACGCCGTTCAGGTTTCGTTCAAGGCCTTGCCCCCACTGTTTCCGGGAAGGTCCACGTCGCGTCCACCGCCGGGCATCTTCCTTCCGTCCGCGGTCGGCTCGTCGACCGCCGTGACGATGGTCAGCGCCGTGACCGGACCCACGCCGGGCATCGTCATCAGCAGACGGCACGTGGCGTCCGACTGGGCGAGATGCCTGACCTTCTTCGTCATCATGGCCAGCTCGTTGCGCATCTGCGCCCGCAGCCGCAGGATCGGCCCGACCGCGTCCGACAGCATCGCGTTGTCCGCGGTCAGTTCCCGGACCCGCTCCTCCCAGCGGCCCTTCGAGACACGGCCGAGCTTGAGGCCGAAGTTGCGAAGGATGCCGCGTGCGGAAAGCTCCAGCCGCGTCAGGCCTTCCACAAGCGCGTTGCGCGAACGCAGCAGGGCCCGCTTCTCCTGGGACGCGACCGACTTGCAGTGCACGGGCTGGAACCAGCCCATGCGCAGCAATTGCGCGATTCCCTCGGCGTCCCGCCGGTCCGTCTTGACCGGGGCCGACTTCAGCGCGGACTTCACGCGCTTCGTCTCCATCAGCACCGTCTCGAAGCCGGCCTCGCTCAGTCCCTTGTGAAGCCACTGCGACTGAGGGCCGGCCTCCAGGCCGACCGCGGCGACGCTGCCGGGCAGCTCGCGCAGGTGCTCGACGAGCGAACCGGGATCGGAAGGCACTTTCGCCTCGTTGACGGTCTTCCCGTTGGCGCCGATCACGCAAACCGACGTGCTTGCCAGGGACACGTCCAGTCCGATAAAGAGTTCCATTGTCGTTGTCCTTTCTGTTGAGAATTGATCAGGAAGCGCGCCCTCGGGAACGCCTCCGCCACGCACAATAGCACATGTTGTGCGTGGCAGGGACAACGACACCAAACCGGCAACCTTCCCACTTTCCGATCAGAACCGACCCTGGTACGAATCGTCGCCCCAATACGGCATCTGTCGATCGCGTTGGCGAGGCACGTGCGAGGCGAGGCGTTGTCCAGCTCGACCTG
>VYDF01000051.1 GCA_009843565.1 Acidimicrobiia bacterium
GCCGCAAGATCTGATAGCCGGTGATGGTCGAGTCGCCGGGATCAGCCCAAGACAACGTCACCGAGTTGTGGGCAACGCTGTCAATCACCGGGCGGGCCGGCGTGGCCGGCACATTGCCGCCCTGGGCTGCAACCGGCCACGGCGCCAACGCGAGCACCGAAGCCAGCAAGGCCAGCGCCAAACCCGAACGTCTGATGGGGAGCCACACCGCCATTCAAACATAGTAGCAACCACTATTCTCGACGACCCTCGCGAGTGCGCAATGCGGAAATGACAGGGGCCCCTCACAAAGAGAGGCCCCGGGTCCTGAGCGGCGAAGCACTCAGGGTGCTATGCCCTGATCATAGCGCCGAGGGGCGACAATGCCGTGCGGCCCCAAAGGTCAGTAGACGGATTTTGAGAGCTTGTCCAAGACCCATTGTCCCGACGTCACTGGTTCGTAGTGCGGGGGATCGTCGGCGGTGGTGCAGGTGGGGATACAGATGATCTCTGCGTCGTAGTTGGGTTGGTGGAAGAACACGACCGACATGCGCGACGTGTCGCAGAACTCGGGTTTGGGGTTGACCACGCGGTGCATGGTCGATACCCAGCGGTCGTTGGTCCATGCGGCCATCAGGTCGCCGAGATTGATCACAAACGAGCCCGGGACGTGGGGGATGTCGGCCCACGCACCATCGCGTAGCTGAACCTGGAGGCCGCCGGGGTTGTCGTCTTGGTACAGGATGCTGAGCGACCCGTAGTCGGTGTGCGCCCCTCGCCGGATCTGACCCTCGACGGGCGGCGTGCGCTGGGCCGGGTAGTGGTTGACGACGAGGTTGGAGATGTGCTGGTCGATCTTGTCGTCGAACCAGCCCTCCTCAAGGCCGAGCGCCCGGGCCATGAGCGCCATGAGCTCGTTGGCCAGGCTCTCCATTGCTCGGTAGTAGTCGGTCCAGGCGTCGCGAAAACCCTCGACGTCGGGCCAGATGTTGGGGGCGAAGAACCCCTCGCGGCCCTCCTGAAGGCCGGCAGCAGCGGCGTCAGCGGGATTATCGAAGCGGTTGACGGCGAATACCTCGCACAGGTCGGGCGGCGTCTCAACATCGAGGCTGCCGGCCAGCGCCGAGCTCTGGATCGGGAAGTATCCCCGAAACACGTACGGGCTAGGGGGCATCCAACGCCGCTTGTCGTCCTCGGGCAGATTGAAGTACCGCCACGACGCCGACATCAGCTTGTGAACGGTCTCGCTCGGGACACCGTGTCCCGTGACCACGAGGAAGCCCAGCGACTCGCATGCGGCCCCTACCTCGGCGGCGATGTCCGAGCGTGTAGCCGGATCGCCCGAAGCAGCGGCCTCCAGATCGACCACCGGCACATGCCCGCGCTTGATTGCATCGATGTCGGAGTCGCCTTGTCCGGGCTGCTCAGGAGTGGTCACGTCGCCTCCTCCGTGTCGATGGTGTTCAATCGGAAAGGGTTGCCATATGTTGTCCGCGGCACTTCTCCGAGATCAACCAAGAGGCCACTAAGGTGACTCGGTGGACGATGCCGGGGCTGTCTACGACGACGAGTTCTGCTTGGCCAATGGGCTAGTGGGTGAGGCGCTGACCATTCCGTCGGCCAATCCCAAGAACTTCTACCAGGCCATTTCCGACACGGCGGCGATGCCGCGCCTTGACCTTTGGGCCAAGCTCTTTGTGCCTGGTGGGGCTGGGCCGTCTCCGGTGGTGATCGTCGTTCCCGGCAGCCTGGGCCTCCAGTCTCACCACCTGGCCCACACATCGACGATCGCCGATTCGGGTATCGCAGCATGCGCCATTGATCCCTTCGGCCCTCGGAATGTCGTTTCCACGGTGGACAATCAGATCCAGTACTCGTTTGCGGCCAGCGCCTGGGATGTTCTGGCCACAGCCGAGCTTCTGGCGACCCGACCCGATATCGACGCTTCGCGAATCGGAGCGCAAGGCCACAGCCGCGGCGGCTCTGCCGTGCTGAGCGCGGCGTCGGTGCACCTCTCATCGGTATCTGACGCCCCGAAGCTCGCCGGGGTGTACGCCGCCTATCCCTGGTGCGGCCACCAGTTTCTCAACCCCGGCGTGGGCAGCACCCGGGTCCGCGCCATCATTGGCGATCTGGATGACTGGTGTTCACCCACACAAGTCCAAGCCCACATCCACGCCATCCGAGTCGCAGGCGGCGACGCTTCCGTGCGAATCGTGCCGAACGCCCACCACAGCTTCGACCGCACAACCCCCCTGGAGCACGAACCCGATGCTGCTGTGGCCCCCAATGCACCCACCGTCTACATCGCCGACAACGGCGCCTTCATCCTCCCCACCTCGGATGTGCCCGACCCGGCCCTAGTCGACCTCGACGGCTTCCTCTACGCCGCCAAAGCCGGCTTCGGAGTCCGCGGCGCCCACATCGCCGGCACCCCCGACCTTGCCCCTGTATTCGTCGAAGACATGATGACCTTCTGGACCAGCGTCTTGATCCCAACGTAGACGTAGGCAAGTTGCCTTACGACTCGTCAGTCGTCTTCCAGTCCCCGTTGACCATCACTGCTCGGTTCGCGGCCTCATCTACCTCCCGCCATGCCTGCATCCGAGAGGGCGCTACGCGAATGAAAATCATGTTGTCGCCATTGAGGCGGGGATCCCATCCGGCCTTCTCGTAGAAGAAAGCGGACAAATAGTTGTCGTCGTTGACAAGCCCGGCAATTTGAGCCGTCCCGTCAACCATCAGAACGTCGCGAGTCGGTCCAATCCCGACTCGAACGGACGGCTCAGTCGCGATGTTGCGCGCGGTGACGGTTCCCTGCTCGACGCAGAAAATCAATTCGCCGGCGGTCGAGTCCCAAGCAAGGGTTAGCGGAACGAGATGTGGACCGGCACGACCTGCCGTAGCCAGCCAGGCGTCACCCCCAGCATCAAGCCTTGCCATTGAGTCCTTGACTCTCTGTGCGGTAGTTCGTGCCATTGTTGAATCTTGCCCACTGGGCCGTTTTGGATGCGATTCGAAACTGCATCTTGGGGTAATTGCGTGGGACGTTCCCATAGAGTCTTGAGGTGGATCTCCCCCAAGAGTCGACGGCTGCACAGCATCCCGTTGAGCAGGTGTATGGGATTCTCAGCGGAGAAGACAGCTCTGACGATTATCTGAAAAAGATCCGGGGACCGTGGTTGCTGCCAACGACCCAGGCCCAGAGTGCTCTTTCCAAGCCTCCCGGGATTTGTAATCAGTAATTTCTTTGTCGTGGGAGTACGCGGACTCGACATTGAGGGTTTCTATGGATGGGCCATGGGGGACCTCGTCGACAACCGGAATCGGGGGATCTTCGCGGAGTGGTTGGTGGGGCAGGCTTTGGGAGTCATCGCTGACGGCAAGGTGCGGCATGAGTGGGATGCGTACGACCTGCTCTACGAGGAGAAGGTTAAGGTTGAGGTCAAGGCATCGGGACTGAGTCAGACGTGGAATCTGTATGAGCCGTCGAAGCCTAATTTCAACATTGCTCCGAGATGGCGACACTGGGTGGCCGAGACTGACGACTGGATCGTGCACGATCGCCCTGTGAGGTTCGCCGACGTGTATGTGTTTTGCCTCCATGAGCCGGTGCCAGCAACAAATGAGAACGTTTGTAACCCAGCATTTTGGAAGTTTTGGGTGATCTCAACGCAGAAACTCGACGGCGAGCTTGGGAATCAACAGACCGTTGGTCTGGCGACGCTGGATCGGTTGGTCAAACCGATCAACTGGTCAGAAATCAAAGCCGAAGTCGATCGCCTGGAGGTGGCGTAAAGGCTCTGGCCCGCTACCAGAGTTCGTCGAGGTATTGGGTGGTGCCGGGGATTGTGGGGATGAAGGGGGCGAGGAGCTCGAGGCGGGCGCCGCGGGCGGAGACGTCATCGGCGAGGGTGGCGAAGGCGTCCCGGCAATCTTCGGGGTCTTGGTCGCAGAAGTAGAGGCGGAGGACTTCGGGGTGCTCGCCGGTGAGGGGCGGCAGACCGCCTTCTTTGCTGAC
>VYDF01000118.1 GCA_009843565.1 Acidimicrobiia bacterium
ATCTGTGGGCCATTCCCACCGCTGAGGTGCCCCTCACCTCACTGGCCTCCGGCGAGATCCTCGATGAGGCCGACCTGCCCATGAGGATGATGGCCTACACCCCCTGCTACCGCCGGGAGGCAGGCGCGGCGGGGCGGGACACCCGGGGCCTGCTGCGAGTCCATGAGTTCGACAAGGTGGAGATCTTGGCCTACGCCACTCCCGAGCAAGCGCCCTCTATTCACACCGAGATCCTGGAGCGGGCCGAAGCCGCAGTGGCCGAGTTGGGCTTGGCCTACCGCATCGTGGATATCTGCACTGGCGATTTGGGCCAGGCCCACCATCGGTCGTGGGATGTGGAGGTGTACGCCCCCGGCGCCGACCAGTGGCTAGAGGTGTCGTCGGTGTCCTGGTACTCCGACTACCAGGCCCGCCGGGCCAACCTGCGCTACCGCCCCACCGGGGAGAAGGGAACCCGCATCCTCCACACCCTCAACGGCTCAGCCCTCGCCGTTCCCCGGGTATGGGCCGCCCTAGTGGAGACTTACCGCCAGCCCGACGGCTCGGTGGTCATCCCCGAGGTGCTGCGCCCCTATCTCGGCCGCGACGTCCTTTAGGGTCGCCGTTAGTGCGACCCGAAAGCGAACATGCAGTGCTGGGTGAGCAGCAGGCCTATTACCGGGCTCGTGCTGGCGAGTACGACGAGTGGTGGGAGCGGCTGGGTCGCCATGACCAAGGACCTAGGGCAAATGCTCGGTGGGCCGATGACATTGAAGAACTTCGTGAGATCTTCGATTCGCTACCGCTGGACGGAGACGTAGTCGAATTGGCACCCGGTACGGGGTATTGGACCGAGCTCTTGGCCGGCAGGGCTCGATCAGTGACAGCCATCGATGGCGCAGCAGAGATGATTGCCTGCAACCGCGCTCGCTTAGGGCACAAGGCCGAGGTAGTCACGTATGTTCAACAAGACATCTTTGGATGGACCCCACCGCGGCGGTTCGACGCCATGGTGTTCTGCTTTTGGATCTCCCATGTGCCCCGGCGCCGACTCGCCGAGTTTCTCGCAAATTGCCGTGACGCTCTCCACGTTGGGGCGCCGGTGTTCTTTGTGGACAGCCTCCCTGAGCCAACTGGCTTCGCGGTCGATCAAGTCCCGCCCGACGATCATTCGGAAATGACGCAGAGGCTCCTAAACGATGGCCGAGAGTTCACGATCATCAAGAACTTCTACGACCCCAAGGAGCTTCGGGATGCTGCCCACTCCGCAGACATTCAACTTGAGGTGGGGCATACTTCGACGTACTTCCAGTACGGCATCGGGCAAGCCATCTGATTGCTTACCCTGAGATGACCAGCCCGCCTGTGGCGGCGGCGAGGCCGAGGGTGAGGCTGACGGCGGCGTAGGCGATGGCCCGCTTGCGGCCCAGTTCGGTCAGCTCCACGGCGAGGGTAGACAGTGTGGTGAGCGAACCCAGGCCACCGATGCCCACTGCGGTCATCACCGGGTTGCCGGAACCGACCAACAGGCCCAGGGCGAAGCTACCGAGCACGTTCACTCCCAAGGTGCCCCAGGGCCAGGTCGGGTCGTTGAATCGCTGGGCCGTGGCGGCCCGAACCAGAGCTCCGGCCACCGCCAGCACCGCGAAGCCGAGAGCGGTCACTGGGCTTCCTTGGGTTGGTTGGTCCGCAGCGCGGCGCCAATCAACGCCAACGCCATCCCGCCTGCTACCGATACGGACAGATAGCCGGCGGCATATCCCCAGCTGCCGTCACGGGCCATCTGGGCCACATCCACGGTCAGGGCTGAGAACGTGGTCAGGCTGCCGCAGAAGCCGGTGCCTAGCCCCAGGCTCATCGGAAGCTGGGACCGGGCCGACCATGCAGCCGCGGCCACATAGCCGAGCACAAGGCAGCCAAACAGGTTGACGGCCAGCACTCCCCAGGGCCAGATATCGGTGGCGGGCAAGACCTCGACCAACCCCCAGCGCGCTCCGGCCCCCGCTAACCCGCCAATCCCGACCGCAGTTGCGGTCTTCGGTGTCAACGACAAGCTATGGGCTCACACTTTCGGGCACCGGGTCTTCAGCGCGACGTCCAGACCGCATTCGCAACCACAGCACCAACGCCACCACCAGCGCAGCCAGCACCTCCCAGAGCACCGGCCAGCGAGCGGGATCGGTAAACCAATTGCCCACTCGTTCGGGGATATCGGCGATGGTCCGCAAAATCGGCAGCACTAGGAGATCGCCTTGATATTGGAACGCTTCCGACATCACGTAGCCCACCGCCACAATGGCGGAGACGACGAAGAGCTGGGGTTGGGGGATATGGCGTCGGAACCCCCAAAGCAGCACAGCCAGCAGCACGATTGCTGTGGCCAGACCGAAGCGATTACCCCCCACGTCTATGATCCAATTCGACAGTCGGACGGACACCCGATCGGATGCCTCAAAAAACGGGTTCGTGGCGTCAAGGTCATTTCGTATGAGGAGTTGGACTTCCCACCAGCCATAGAAGCCCAGAACCACGCCAGCCAGAACCAAGAAAACGCCCGAGATCTTGTTCATGTGGGGCAGAAGGCGGCGCATGTTCGTGGCGACTCCTGAGCGGCCTATAGCCACGGCCAAAGTCAAGGTCGTAATGACTAGCCCCATCCCCAGGGCGTAGGCCAGGAATCGCAGGGTTCCCTCCCACACGCCATCGGTGCTGAACGAGCCGCTGATGCTGCCGAAGAACACTGGACTGGAACATCCCAGCGATACCACCGCGTAGGACACCCCGAACAAGAAGATTGAGATCAGCCTCTGACTGTCGCCCCCTTTGGACAGTCGGGGCACAGAGATCTTGGGCTCGAAGCCAGCCAGCATGGCGATACCCAGCACCACCATGAGCCCGCTTATGACCAAGGTGATCCACGGACCCCGGCTTGTAATGGTGGAGGAGGCAAAAAGCGATGAGGTGAGTGCGCCGATGATGCCGAAGAAGGCCACGAAACCGGCGGTGAGGGTGAGCCCGACCACCAGCCCACGAAGCACATTTCGGCCGGTGTCAGTGGTCTGGTCGTTGCCACTGATGCCCAAGAAGTAGGCCAGGTAGGCCGGGAGCATGGCGAAACCGCACGGGTTGACAGCGGCGACCAGACCGGCTCCGAAGGGAACCGTGAGATCAAGGTCGAACACAACTTGAAGGTTACGGGGTGAGATGCGTATTCAGGTGGTCAGCGATTTGGTCGGCGGTCAGGCCCCCCGTGTGCTGGTAGACAACTTCGCCGTCGGGGGCGATGAACAGCGTGGTGGGCATGCCCAGAATCTCGTAGGCGTTGCCGATGGCGGAGTTTGGGTCTATTCCGGTGGCGTAGGTCACCCCGGTGTCGGCCACGATCTCCCGGGCTCTGGTGGGGGTGTCGTTCACAGCGAGGCCGACGAAGGCGATGTCGGGCCGCTGTTGGTGGATGGACTCCAGTGCGGGCATCTCCGTTACGCACGGCGTACACCACGAGGCGAAGAAATTGAGCACCAGCGGACGATCCAGGAATGCGCCCACTGTGGTTGAGCCGCCATCCAGCAACTCGAACTCGATTTCAGTCGCTTGGACATCGTCGCCGGCTCCCGATCCACAGGAGCCGGCGACGACGACGATCAGCGCCGAAGCGACAATCAGGGCGGCCGTGGCCAGTGGGCGTTTCCGCCCGACCATCAGGCCAAACCGGCCATCAGGCCGAGCGGAGACGCTCACGCAGGTGTACAGGCACCGGCACCTGGACGAACTCGTCCTCGGGACGGGGCACCTTGGCCGGGCGTCCCCGACGACGCTTGCTGGTCAGCACCTTGCCGTTGCGGAACAACTGGCCACCCCACACGCCCCACGGCTCGCGGCGGGCAATGGCGCCCTCGAGGCACTCGGCCATTACCGGGCACTCGGTGCAGATGGCCTTGGCCCGAGAGATGTGCTGAAGCTCGTCGGAGAAGAAGATCTCCCCAAGCGAGGCGTCGATGGTGCGGCACGCGG
>VYDF01000129.1 GCA_009843565.1 Acidimicrobiia bacterium
GGCCATCAGCAATGGCCACCAGCGTGTGCTGGTCGCGGTCTCCCCCCGCCCCGTGGAAGAGCACCAGCCCTTCCGCGGCGTATCGACCCTTCACATGTACCGGCGCAGCAATTCCCGCAACGCCTCCGCAGCCTGTCCAGCCGCGGCATCCCCCTCGACCGGGTCGGGACCAGCCACCAATGCCTCTCGCAAACCGTCAGCAGCGTCCAACATCGCTCGCCAAAAGTCAGGTTCGTACCCCCAAGGCAGGCTGAGCTGCACCACTTGGTCGTGGGCGAGGGCGAAGTCTTCCATCGCCTTGGTGTCCGAGGTATTGCGGCGGAGCCGGTCGGAGGAGAAGAAGAGCGTCTCCAGTACCTGATAGGGCTCCACACCGGGCAGGCCCGGACCGAACTGGCGTTGAGCTGCCGTGCTGGAGAGCCGATCGAACAGTGCGTCCACCGCCTCCTCGTCGGCTTCTGCCACCTCCAGGTTGCCGGCGTAGTCGATTTCGTGAGCGATGCCCTCGCTCAACAGCTCGCTCAACACGTCGGCCTTGTGGGCTTCGTCGTAGTCGCCCAATTCGTACACCACCGCAGGCTGGCTCTTGTCGAGCTTCGGAAGCTGGGCCCGAAGCACCCCTTCCACCGTCTTGTCCACTGCCTCCTCGTCGGCCTCGCACACAATCAGCGTCGGGCCCAGCCAGGCATGTTCCAGCTCCTGGGCTCGCAGCGCCGCCTCCAACCGGCCACGGGAGTCCGGAGACCATTCATGGAACTCATAAGCAAGCTGCTCGTCGTCGGGACCGCCCACCTCTTCGGCTGGTTGAGGAGGGGTGGGAAAGGTGGCAACGCCGCACTCCACACACTCCGCAGCGTCTTCGTCGTACGATGCGCCGCACTGGAAGCACCAAACCATGGCGACCATCGTTCCAGATCGCGGCGGCAAGGTCGCATCCCCACGGCAATCGAAAGCCGCACAAACATGCTGGCAGGGGGTGAAGCCACCCCCACGGCAGCACTACGGTTGGGCAACGTGAACGCATCGCCCGAGACCCCCGACCGCAACTTGGCGATGGAGTTGGTCCGAGTGACCGAAGTCGCTGCTCTGGCCGCCTCCCGATGGATGGGGCGCGGTGACAAAGAAGGAGCTGACGGTGCCGCGGTCGAGGCCATGCGGGTGCTGTTGCGGACCGTGCCAATGGACGGAATCGTAGTGATCGGCGAGGGAGAGAAAGACGAAGCCCCCATGCTCTACAACGGGGAGCTGATCGGCGACGGAACACCTCCGGAATGCGATATCGCGGTCGACCCCATCGACGGCACCACGCTGACTTCGCTAGGCCGGGGCAACGCTTTGTCGGTGATCGCGGTGTCCGATCGGGGCACCATGTTCAACCCTGGGCCCTGCGTCTACATGGAAAAGATCGCATACGGCCCTGAGTGCACGGGGTACGGCATCTCATTGGACAACTCACCAACCCGAAACCTCGAGCTGGTGGCTGAGGCCAAAAGCGAGTCGGTGCGTGACGTGACCGCGGTGATCCTCGACCGCGACCGGCACTCCGAGCTTATTTCCGAGGTCCGTGATGCCGGGGCCCGCATCCGACTCATACCTGATGGCGACGTGGCCGGGGCCATCTCTACCGCGTGGCCCGACTCGGGGGCCGACATCTTGTTCGGTGTTGGAGGCACCCCGGAGGGCGTGATCGCCGCCGCCGCTTTGAAGTGCATGGGCGGAGAACTGCTGGGCCGACTGTGGCCCCGAAACGACAGGGAGCGCAAGGAAGCAGAGAAGTTGGGGCGCGATGTGAGCAAGGTGCTTGATGCCGACGATTTGGTGCAGGGCGGCAACTGCTTCTTCGCTGCCACTGGGATTACCGATGGCGACCTGCTCAAGGGCGTCCACTACTACAAGAACCACGCCAGCACTCAGTCGCTGGTCATGCGTTCGAAGTCGGGCACCGTTCGGCTCGTCAACGCCGACCACCAACTGGAGAAGCTGAACACCTTCTCAGCTATCGAGTTCGGCTAACCGTCCGCCCCTGATCTCGATTGGGGCCTTCTCTCACTGATCGGTGCGGAATAAGTAGCGGAGATCCCAGTAGCCGTACAGCGTTGGCGTGTAGTTGCCGAACACGTTGCGGACCGCTCCCAGCCGCTCGCCCTGCGTGGTGTAGATGAGCGGCACGTTCTCGGCCACAATCGCCTGGGCATCCCAGTAGTGCTGCACTCGCTGACCGTGGTCGAGCTCTTTGCTGCCCGCGATGTACAGCTCGTCGATCTCCGCCTCCCATTCTGTAGCGGGCTCAGGCTGGTTCGGATACCAAAGGTGCAGGCCTTCGCCGCTGTGCCACACGGTCATACCGCCGAAGGGGTCGGGACTCCCGGTTAGCCCCACCACCAAGGCTTCCCAGTCGTAGGTGGCGGTGAGCTGGGCCACCATGGCGCCGAATTCCACAATCTGAAAGTCAACGTCGAGGCCGGCCGCCGTCATCCCCTCGTGGATGATGCCGGTGATCTCGGCCCGCACGCTGTTGCCCTCGTTGGTAACCATCGTGAACGCGATTGGGTTGCCCATGTCGTCCTCGCGGATGCCGTCGCCGTCGGTGTCAAGCCAGCCCAATTCGTCGAGAATTTCGTTGGCCCGGTCCACGTCATAGGGGTATTGGCGCACTTCAGGATTGTGGAAGTCGCCAGCCGCCGGACTCACCGAAGACCACTGCGGATAGCCCAGACCGTGCTGGACCTCGTCGATCATGGCTGCCTTGTCCATGGTGTGGGCAACGGCCTGTCGGAAGGCCACGTTCTGGAACCAGTGCAGTTGTATCGGATCGACATAGGGCTCGCCGGCCTCGTTGGACCCGGGGTTCTGATTGAAGGCCAAGAAATTGGTGCCGAACCCGGGGCCACGGCGATGCAGGGTGAAGTTCTCCGCATCGGCCACTGGATCGAGCAAAGCGAATTCCTCACCCAATACGCCGTGGAAATCGGTGGTGCCGTCGCGGAACAGCGCCAGCTCGTCCTCCAAGTCCTCAACAATCAACCGCACCACCCGATCGAGATAGGGCAGGCGCCCTCCAGCATCGTCCACCAGCCAGTAGTCGGGATTTCGCTCGAACACGAAGTGCTCGCCGGGCGCGTACTCCCCGATGGTGAACGGACCGGTGCCGATGATCTCGGTGGGATCGGTATCGATGCCCCAATACTCGGCAAAGGTGCCCGCCTCGATGGGTTCTTCCAGGATGTGTTTGGGATAGATGGCGGTGCCCAAAGAGCGCAGGAAGGGCGCAAACGGCTGCGGGAGGACAAATTCCACCGTGTGGTCGTCCAGCGCCGTCACCGTCATCTGCGACTGCTCCCACTGACCGGTCTCATCATTCAGGAACCGGAACTCGAAAGAAGCCCGGCTCGCCGCTTGGAAATCGTCGTTGTAAATCACTCGGTTGAATGTGAACTCCACGTCGTGGGCGGTGAGCGGGGTGCCGTCGTGCCACTGCACGTCGTCGCGCAAATGGAACACCCAGCGCAGCCCATCTTCGGAGCGCTCCCACGACTGCGCCAGCAGCGGCTCGATCTCATCGTTCAACCATGAGGTCTGGGTAAGGCCCTCGAACAGGTACCCGAGCACTCCCGACGAACCAGCGTCCCTGGCCAGTGCGAGATTGAACGTGAGGGGCTCCGAAATCGATGCCACCGTTATCGTGCCACCGTGATCGCCGATTTCATAGGAGAACCCCTCGGCGTTCCGGCGCAATTCCTCCACCATGGCCATAGACGGAATGAGGCCCCCGAACGCCGCCGCCGCGGCCATGCGACGGCGGAGTTGCTCCAGAGCGGACTCTTCTTCCGGCTGGAAGACGTCTTGGCCGCTTGTGTCAGGTTCAGCCTCATCCGCGTCCTCTGTCGGTGCAGGCTGGTCGGATTCGGCGGTTGGCTCACCGGGACCGGATTCATCAGGAACAGGCTCGACAGCTTCGGATTCATTAGGAACAGGCTCGACA
>VYDF01000104.1:0-3335 GCA_009843565.1 Acidimicrobiia bacterium
ATGGCCCAACGGCACACCCGGCACTGCCTGGACGTGGGCGCCGAGGAGTTCCTCGCTTGAATGACTTCCATTCAGGCCATGAATGATCCACACGCCCATACCGGTAGGTTGGCCTGGCGGAGCGAGTTCAGGCCTCCATGCGTACGACTACATCGGCCCGTTCGCGGGTCGTCTTGATCAGTTGCGCGTTTCGCTCATCAGAGTCTCGGACGAAACATTCGGCCTCGGGCCGAGTCCTGCCGTACCGCACGTGCCTGTCGATAAGGCGGCACATCCGGATCTCATCATCAAGCTCCAGGTAGGCGCACAGATCGAGGGCGGGACGGATCCGTTCCCACGGGGACTCGTCAAGCAGCAGGTAGTTCCCTTCGACGATGACCAGGCCGTCCCCGGGCACGACCGGGATCGCTCCCGCTATCGGCTCCTCGATGCTGCGATCGAACTTCGGCGCCATCACCACGGCGTCCCCGGCGGGACCAGCCAGCCGGTCGACCAGGTTGACGAAGCCCCAGGCGTCGAAGGTCTCGGGCGCACCTTTGCGGTTCGCCAGCCCTTTCGCGTTGATCACCGCCTGGGCCAGGTGGAACCCGTCCATCGGCACCACCGGCGGAGCGGGGTTCAGCGAACGGGCCAGATGCACCGCCAAGTGCGACTTCCCCGAGCCGGGCGGTCCGGTAAGCCCGATCAGGCGCCGTCTGCCAGTGCTGCGAAGCTCGACGACAAGCTCTAGGAGTCCCGCCTGGGTGAGGCATCCGGATCCATGGGCCGCGTCAAGCTGCAGATCGTCTGTGCTGAGGGGCCGGTGCATCACTCGGCAGATCTTGGCCACTTGGTGAGGCCTGCCACCAAACTAGCAATCATCTGTCCGATGGCCCTGTGGGCTTCGGGCGACCAGTGCACTCCGTCGACCGGGCTCGACTCGATCACGTCGCCTGCGTTGAGGTAGGCAACGCTCCGATCAGCGGCGACCGCTGAGAACGCCGCGTCGAAGTGCCGGGACTTCTCGTCGGCTCTCTCAAGCATGTACTCCACTGGTGCATGGAGGCCTGTAACCCTCGTCGGTGGCGGCGCGACCAGGAGCGCCTGCAGACCACGGCCTTCTGGTCCGCACTTGCTCTGCGCGGCCAAATCGAGCAGTGCTCCAGCGCCCTGAGCGATCTCCCAAGCCGAGGCGGAGTACCGGCGCTGGAGGTCGTTGGTTCCAAGAAGGATCACCAAGACATCAACTGGCTTGTGTGATTCGAGACAGGCGCGAAGCAATCTGCGGCCGTTGAGGTGCTCGCCATGTACCGGGTCGTCGAAGACGGTGGTCCGCCCGGGCAGCCCCTCAGGAACGACAACATGGCCCGGGCCAAGAGTCTGCGCCATCACTGACACCCACCGATTCTCTCGCGGGAGACGAGGGACAGGATCAGCGGCACGGTCGACGCAATATCCCCAAGTGTTCGAGTCGCCGAAACACACGACAGTCGCCATGGCGTCACCCCTTGATCGCGCCCTGCAAGAGCGCGGCGACGAACTGTCGCTGGAATATGAGGAACACGATCAACGTCGGGGTGAGGATTACCAGCGATCCGGCGGACAGCAGCACGACATCGATGCCCCATTGGCTCTGGAAGTAGCCCAATGCGCCAGCCATGGTGCGCCGCTCGGGATCGTTCACCATCACAAGGGCGAGGATGAACTGGTTCCAAGTCCAGACGAAGTACAAGATCGCCAGCGTGGCCATGGCCGGTCTAGCCAGTGGGAGGTGGACGTAGCGGAATGTCTGCCAGGTGCTTGCTCCGTCCACTAGGGCGGCCTCGGAGAACTCGTCCGGCAGGTTCAGGAAGTGAGCGCGCATCCAGAAGACCCCGAAGGACATGAACAGCGCGATCAACGGCAGGATGATCGCCCATCGAGTGTCGAGAAGACCGAGGTCCCGCATCCTGTAGTAGAGCGGCGTGATCACCACTTCGAAGGGCATTGTCAGGCCCAACAGCATGACCACGAATATCACCTTGTGACCTGCGACGCGCAGCTGTCCCAGCGCGAAGCCGGCCATGGTGGCGATCAGTACCGAGACTGGTACCACAGCGGCTTCGATGATCAGGCTGGACTTGAGCAGGGCGGCCATGTTGGCCGAGTTGAAAGCGTCGCGGAAGTTGCCCCACTGCGGATCGGCAGGCCACTCGAAACCTCTGGGAGCAGTCCCCTGCGGGTGCAGTGCCGCCAAGAACATGCTTAGCAAGGGAACGAGCGTGTAAGCGATAGCCACTAGCACTATCAGTCGGCCGGCCAGCATCTCGCGCCGGTTGGTGATCATCGGCCACCCGTTCGTGAGAGTCGTTGGATGGGAAGGATCAGCAGCAGCACCAACGCCATGAGAACGATCCCGTAGGCCGACGCCAAGCCCACCTCGTGATAGGTGAAGGCGCGCCGGTAGATCTGCACGCCGGGAACCATCGTCTGGGTTCCTGGCCCGCCTCCCGTCGCCACGAACACGATGTCGAAGCTCGCCATCGACAGGATGATGGTCACGGTCACGCACACCGCGATCTGGTTCCGGAGCCCCGGGAGGGTCACTGCGAAGAATTCGCGCACTGGTCCGGCTCCGTCGATCCTGGCCGCCTCATAGAGCGTTGGGTCGATCCTGGTCATGCAGGTCAGCAACAGCAACGTGCAGAATCCCAGCAGGCACCACACGCCGATCAGCCCCACCGCGGGAAGAGCAAGGTCGTAGTCGGCCAACCACGCTCGTGTGATCGAGCCGAGGCCTACAGCCCTCAGGAACTGGTTGACGGGACCGGTGGTCGCGAACATCCACTTCCACGCGATGCCTGACGCGACCAGTGGAATGAGCTGCGGCACGAAGAGAATCGTGCGCGCCCATGTCCCGAGAGACCGCTGCCTGCCACCGTGGATAACCGCGGCCATCACCAGCCCGCAGCTCACGGGTATCACGCAATAGAAGCCGATGAGAACGAACGAGTGAAGGATGGCGCCGAGAAGCTCGTCGTTACGAAAAACCTCGATGTAGTTGTCGAAACCGGCCCACTCGGACTCGCCCACCCCGTCCCAGTGGTACAGCGAGTATTGGAGCGCGGTACCCAGCGAACCCAACACCAGCCACCCATACACCGCCAGCGCCGGCACGACATAGACCCATCCCCCGAGGCCGGCGCGCCGTGCTCTGAGCCTCAAGGAAGAGAGGAGTCGCGCCTTCGGCAGCATGGCTTGATGTTTCGATGGGTGTGCGCGGCCAGGTGCGTAGACCCTAGCGGCGCACACCCACCGTCTCCTGGGAGAGACCCGAGCCCCCCAAGGCGCGCGTTATCTGTCGAGCTGGTCCTCGT
>VYDF01000104.1:3345-3976 GCA_009843565.1 Acidimicrobiia bacterium
CAATGAGCCCCTGAGGGGTCTGTCGGCCCGCGAACATGTTCTGCAGTTCTGGAGACGCCGTCTCCAGCGCAACGGCGAGAATCGCATTGGCGATGAAGTCGACGGCTCCGTCGTCTGCCCCCAACACGGTCGCCGCGGCCATGGTCTCGGCTGCGAGCGTCCCTACCTCGACCGGTATCGGCAGGTCAGCCGGGCCACCTGGAACCGTCCCTGCAACGTCGACGACGATGCGGCGTGCCTCGGGGTCGGTGTGGACCCAGTTGAGGAAGAATGCCACCTCATCAGCGTTCTCGGACGCAGCCGACGCGGCGAACAGAGTGGGCACAGACATTGCCACGTGGGGGTCTCCGACCTCCAAGGTCGGGAACAGGAAGAAGCCCACGTTGTCCCCCATCTGTTCACCGAGCCTGGCAGCCTCCCAGTTTCCGATGAACAAGAAGAGGCCCTCACCGTCGATGAACTGGCTGATGTGAGTTGCGTACTCAATGGCATTCACATCGGGTTGGAAGTAGCCAGCTTCGATCCAGCGATTGAAGTGTTCGGTTGCTGCCAGCGCCTCGGGTGAATTGAGGACGGCGCCGGGCTGCAGGAAGATCCAAGCGTTCATATCGTCCTTGCCGACATACTGGTT
>VYDF01000146.1 GCA_009843565.1 Acidimicrobiia bacterium
ACACCTGGGCTTGGCTGGCCATGGCCCTGTGCAGCGGAGTCGGGGCCGCCTGCTTCGCCCGCGCCAACCGAGTGGGAGACGTCGTACCTTGATCGGTGATGCGGCGACGACCAAGCTCACCAGTTGAGGCAATGAGCTACGAGCACGTTCTGGCGCCGATTGAGATCAATGGGCTGGAGATCAAGAACCGAGTGGTGCGCACCGCGCACGGCACCAACATCGGTCAGGGGCGCATTACCGACGAGCTGATCGCCTACCACGAGGCCCGGGCCGCGGGCGGGTGCGGGTTGACCGTTTTGGAGGCGGCATCGGTGCACCCCACCGACATGGGCACGCTGTGGCTGCACGGTGCCTCGGTGGTAGACGACTACCGCCGCCTGATGGACCGCTTGGCCCCTTACAACATGGCCGTATTCCAGCAGCTCGGCCATCTGGGCTACGAGGGAGTGACTGCCGACGGCGGGCCACCGTGGTCGGCATCGGAGCTGGCCGGTCCCAGCATTCGCCGCCCGGCCAAGGCCATGGCTCAAGACGACATTGATGAGCTGGTCGATGCCTTCGCCCAAGCGGCTCGCTGGTCGGTCGAAGGCGGACTTCACGGCGTTGAAGTTCATATCGCTCATGGCTACCTGCTCCAGCAGTTCATGTCGCCGGCCACCAACCAGCGCACTGACCGCTACGGCGGTTCGTGGGAGAACCGCATCCGGCTGGCCCGCGAGGTTGTGGGGGCGGTTCGGGAAGCGATCGGCCCGGAGACTCCGATGGGAGTGCGGGTCGGATCAGAAGCGGTGGGCGACGGGGGAGTGACCGAGCACGATTGCGCCGAGCTGGTGAAGGTGCTGACCGACGACGGCCTCATCGACTACGTGAACCTCACTTACGGCAGCTGCCTGCGGCCCCACAAGATCATGGGCGGCATGCACGAGCCCCCCGGCTACGAGTTGGAGGCGGCCGCCCCGGTGGTGGCCGCCGTCGACCTGCCCGTCATCGTGACCGGCCGGTTCCGCACCTTGGCTGAAGCCGACCAATTGATCGCCGACAGAGTGGCCGACATGGTGGGCCTCACCCGGGCCCACATCGCCGACCCCGACCTGGTGGCCAAGAGCATTGAGGGGCGGGAAGCCGAGGTTCGCCCCTGCATCGCCGGCAACGACGGCTGCGTCGGCGGACTGAATCGGGGCCGCCTGTCGTGCGCGGTCAACCCCGCGGTGGGCCGCGAGCTGGACTTTCCACCTCCGGAGACGAGCCCCCAGACCCGACGGATTGTGGTTGTCGGCGGCGGACCCGGCGGCATGGAAGCCGCTCGTTTGGCCGCCGTCCAAGGCCATGATGTGGTGCTGTTCGAAGCCCGCAACCGATTGGGCGGCGCCGTCCGGCAGGCCCAAGAGCTGCCCACCCGGGCCTTGCTAGGCGACATCTGCGACTGGCAGGAACGGGAACTATCCCGCTTGGGCGTCGATGTGCGGCTAAACCAAACCGCCGATGTGCAATCCATTACCGCAGCCCGCCCCGACCTAATAGTGATGGCCACCGGCGCCACCGGCGCCGAGATCCCCGACATCAGCATGATGCCCAAAGACGCCACCGCCGTGGTCGACGACCGCTTCGGCGGCTACGAGGCCCTCGGCCTGGCCGAGTGGCTGGCCACCCAGGGCCTAGCGGTCACACTGACCACCCCCGGCCGCCGAGTAGCCGCCAACGCCCTGCTCGATCTAGTAGTCCAACCCGCCCTAGAGCGCATGCAAGCCCATGAAGTCGAAATCCGAACCAAAGTAGAAATACCCCCCGAGGCCGACCTCACCCTCACCGTGGCCAAACACCCCCACGACCCCCTATCCGCCGATCTCACCGCCGCCAATCTCAACGTCCAAGTCATCGGCGACGCCCGCACTCCCGGCAGCATCCTCACTGCCATCGCCGACGCCCACACCATCGACTTCGGCGGCTGAGCCCTGGCGGTTAGTCCCTCTCTTCTTGAGCGGTGCCCAGATAAGAGGCTTGTAATTCGGGGTGGGCGAGGAGGTTTTCGGCGGTGTCGTCGAGGACGACTCGGCCGGTTTGGAGCACCCAGCCCCGGTCGGCGATGGACAGGGCCATGTTGGCGTTTTGCTCCACCATGAAGACGGTCATTCCGGCTTGGTGGATCTGCTGGATGAGCTCGAAGTTCTGCTGCACCAAGGCGGGGGCCAAGCCCATGGAGGGTTCGTCCATCAACAGCACCCTCGGGTTGGCCATGAGGGCCCGGCCTATGGCCACCATCTGCTGTTCGCCCCCTGACAGGGTGCCCGATTTTTGATTTAGCCGCTCTTTGACCCGGGGGAACAGTTCGAACACCCGCTCCATGTCGTCCGCGATCTGATCGGAGTCGGAGCGCAGGTAGGCACCAAGGTCGAGGTTCTCCCGCACAGTGAGACGTTTGAACAGCCGGCGGTTCTCCGGGACCATGGTCACGCCGCGCGCCACCCGGTAACTGGTGGGCTGGTCGTTGACCACCTCGCCGTCGAGCACCACCTCGCCGGAGGTGGGCTTGAGCATTCCCAGAAGCGTCTTGAGGGTGGTGGACTTGCCGCTGGCGTTGCCGCCCAGCAGGCACACAAGCTCGCCCTCGTAAATCGCCAGATTCACATCGACCAGGGCGTGTACCGCGCCGTAGTGGGCGTTCACCGAGCGCATCTCCAGCAGGGGGGTGGCAGCTGGTTCCAGATGGGAGTCGCTCATCTCTCCCCGACTCCTTTGCCGAGGTAGGCCTCGATCACCTGGGGGTCGTTGGCCACGTCGGCATAGTCGCCCTCGGCGATCTTCACCCCGTGGTCCAGCACCACCACCCGATCCGACACCTCCTGCACCACCCCCATGTCGTGCTCGATCACCACGATGGCGAAACCCCACTCGTCGCGCAGTCGGCCGATCAGGCCGGTGAGCTCGGCCGACTCCACCGGATTCATGCCCGCCACTGGCTCATCGAGCAGGATGAGTTTGGGCTGGGTGGCCATGGCCCGGGCGATCTCCAGTCGGCGCCGATTGGCGTAGGAAAGCGTAAAGGCGGGCTGGTCCATCCGGTAGCCGATCAGCCTGGTGCCGAAAAACCCGAGGATCTCCTCGGCCCGCTGGCGGATCTCGGCCTCCTCCTTGCGGAAGGCCCGGGTGTAGAACAAAGCCCCGAAGGCGTGCTGTTTGGTGCGGCAGTGCTGGGACACCATCACGTTCTCCAGCACCGACATGTTGGCGAACAGACGGACATTCTGGAAGGTCCGGGCAATGCCCCGCGAGGTCACTCGGTTGGGATCCAGCCCCAACAGGGATCGCCCCTCGAACACGATGTCTCCGTCGGAGGATTCGACCGTGGCGGTGATGGCGTTGAACAGGGTGGTCTTGCCCGCGCCGTTCGGTCCGATCACCGAGACGATCTCTCCTTCGTGCACATCAAAGGTGAGTTCGTCCAAAGCGTGCAGTCCCCCAAAGTCCACGCTCAACTGCCGGGTCTCCAGCAGCGGTTGGCGGACATCGGCCGCCCCGGTTCCATTGGCAGGTCGGACGTCGGTCATGGCTGCACCGCCTGCTGCGAGCCACCTGCGGCACCGCCGTTCCCGCCGTCATCGTCGTCCACTTCACCCCGGAGCCAGGCATCCTGGGCCATCTCGTGCTGGCGCAGTTCTCGGGTGCGGCGCACGCTGGGAATGAGGCCTTCGGGCCGGGCCAGCATCATCCAGATCAGCAGCGCTCCGTAGATGAGCAGCTTGAACTCGGAGAACTCCACCAGCAGGCCGGGCTGCTTGGGCCCGCCCAGCACCCCGATCAGCACCGCGGAGCCTGCGATCACCCCGACGATGTTGCCCATGCCCCCGAAGATCACCACCACCAAGATCACGATCGACACCAAGATCAGGAAGCTGGCCGGGAACACCGACCCGACCTTGGCCGCGAAGATGGCGCCGCTGAATGAGCCCAGCACCGCGCCCACCACGAAGGCCAGCA
>VYDF01000083.1 GCA_009843565.1 Acidimicrobiia bacterium
GCCCCCAGCACACTCCTTGGGCGTCAAGCGCGGCCGACGCCTCGGCCAGGCTGTGCCTGGCGCACCACTGGGCCACCATAGGATTGAGGCGGTCGAGGGCCAAGTAGCGATCACCGTCCACCCGAGTGAAGTCCAAGCCGGTCTCGGCCTCTAGAGCGGCTACCTCCTCGGCGATCCCGCAGGCGGCAACAATGCTCTGCCACTGGCGGGCGCTTACCGCAACCAGTTGGATGCGCTCGCCGTCGGCCAGCTCGAAATCCCGACCGAATGCGCCGTAGATGTCGTTGCCGATGCGGGGCCGCTGGGTGCCCAATAGCTGGGCCTCGGCCACATGGCCCAGCATGGATACCGCAGCCAAGGCCACATCCGACAGGGCCAGGTTCACCAAACTCCCCTGACCGGTACGGGACCGTTGGCGCTCGGCGGCCAGCACTCCCAGCGCGGCGGTCTGGCCGCAGATGATGTCCCAGGCGGGCAGAACGTGATTGATGGTGCCGTCGGTGCCGGTGAGCCCGGGGTAGCCCATGGCGCAGTTCACGGTGTAGTCCACCGCGGTGGAACCGTCGTGGTTGCCGGTGATGGCCACCATGATGAGGTCTTCCCGGTGTTGGCGGAGGCTGTCGTACGACAGCCACCCCACGGCGGGGAAGTTGGTGGTGAAGATGCCGGCGTCGGGGCCGGGGGCAGTGGCCAGAGCGGTGATCAGCTCCCGCCCCTCGGGGGAGCGGAGGTCGACCTGGATCGACCGCTTGCCCTTGTTCAGCCCCTGCCAGTACAACGACTGGCCCTCGGGGTTGAGCGGCCAGCGGTGGTAGTCGATGCCCCCACCGATGGCGTCGAAGCGGATCACATCGGCGCCATGTTGGGCCAGGGTCATGCCCCCCGAAGGGCAGGCCACGAAGGCCGATCCCTCCACCACCCGCATTCCGGAGAGCACGCCGCTCATGGTCAGGCTTCCAGCAGGGGCAGGACCTCGGCGCCGAAGCGGGCGATCTGGTCGATGTACTCGGACGCGTCGCGAGATCGGAAGAACAGAAACAGCACCGAGGTACCCAGCTCGTGGGCATAGCGAAGCGACTCCGCAACCTGGTCGGGAGAGCCGCCGATATACGGCCATCCCGGCAGAAAGAGCCCCTCAGGAGGTTCACCGATGTAAACGGCTCCGGCCAACCAGCCGAAGTCCACTTCATCGAGGTCGCGGCCCACGACGTCGGCATGGGCCCGCATGTAATCAATCTGTTCGGCCATGGCCTCCCGGGGCGTGCCCTGGGGAATCCAGCCGTCTCCCCGCTCCACCACCCGGCGCAGGGCCGGGCGGGTGCTGCCCCCGATCCAAATGGGAATCGCGTCCTGCGCCGCGGCAGGGCCCACTCCCACATCCTTGAATTCGTAGAACTCACCGCTGAACTCGCAGAACCCACCGGCCGCCCCCACGGCGACCCGCACCGCGTCGATGGCCTCGTCGGTCATTCGGCCCCGGTCGGCGAAGCTCAGTCCCAGGGCTTCGAACTCGGCCTCGACGTGACCGGCACCCACACCCATCAACGCCCTTCCGCCGGTCAGATGGTCGAGGGTGCAGAACGAATTCGCGGTGGTCAGAGGATGGCGATAGGGAAGGACGTACACCTCAGACAGCAGCCGGATGGTGCTGGTGGCTGCTCCCAAAAAGCTGAGCGTGGCGATCGGGTCGTACCACGTGGTGGACATGTGGGCGGCGTATTCGTTGTCGGGAATGGCGATGTGATCGCACACGCCCACAAACCCCAGTCCGGCGGCTTCTGCGGCTTGGGTGATGGCCAACAGGTCGTCCACGGCGGCGTCAGCCTCCCACGGCTGTCGGATTCGCTCGTTGAGGGTCTGAATCGGCAGCTGGATCCCGCAGGTGATCTCACCGTCGGCAGTTATGCGAGCCATGGGGTCATTGTGGCGGGTGGAGGCCGAGACTGTCGAAGAGGAAGGCTCGTTGCAGCAGGAGCAGGTTCTCGGCCACCTGTTCTTGGGGGGTCATATGGGTGACGCCGGGCAGCGGGAGGACTTGGTGAGGGCGCCCGGCTTCGAAGAGAGCCTGGGATAGCTGGAGGGTGTGGGCCGCGAACACGTTGTCGTCGGCCAGGCCGCAGATCAACAGCAGTGGCCTGGAGAGGTCTCCGGCCAGCTCCAGCAGGCTGGTGCGGGTGTAGGCCTCGGGGTCTTGGTCGGGATGGCCCAGATAGCGCTCGGTGTAGTGGGTGTCGTAGAGCCGCCAGTCGGTGACCGGCGCACCGGCAATGGCGGCGTGGAACCGGTCGGGCCGGGCCAACACGGCGAGAGCGGCCAGATAGCCGCCGAACGACCAGCCTCGAACGGCCACCCGACCCAGGTTGAGTCGGGGATGATGCTCGGCCAGCGCATCGAGGGCGTCGATCTGGTCTTCGAGCACCGGATGGGCCAAGTCGCCGGCCACCGCCCGCTCCCAGGCCGGACCTCGTGCGGGGGTGCCCCGGCCGTCGGTGATCACCACCGCGAACCCCTGATTGGCGAACCACTGCGACACCAGGAAAGGTGATCGGGCCTTGAGCACTCGCTGGGCGTGGGGACCTCCATAAGGGTCGAGCAGAACCGGCAGCGAATCGCCCTCGGCACCCTCGTCACCTGATGGATACAGCACCGCGGTGTGCAAGTCTCGGCTGCCGACCACGGAGAACTGGGGCGACGGAGACAACGACGGCGTCGCGGCTTTCGAACCTATGGGGATGCGCTCGGTGGTGGTCACCACCTCCACCGCCGACTCCTGATCGATTCCCGCAGCCCGAACCACCACCACAGTTCCGCCTGCCGCAGCCGCGCTGTGGACCCCCGGCTGGTTGCTGAGCCGGCCTAGCTCTTCTTCGCCGTCGAGCTGCCAAATGTGGACTTCGGTGGGGTCGTCCGACGCGGTGAACACCACCCGGTTCTCATCGGCGACCACCACACTTCGGACTTGCAAGGTGTCCGGGGTAGTTGTCCTGCCGTCGATCATCAGGCATCGGGCCGACTCCCGGTCCTCGACGGTCACTAGCCGTTCTCCTGTCCACGTCGGTGTGCCGGGCACCAACTCCACCCAGTGATCATCGGTCTGGCGGGCAATCTCGGTGGTTGCTCCGGTATCGGGGTCGACTTCCAAGATCACCACCGTGCGCTGGTCGCGGCTCTGCACGGTGATGACGGGGTTCGACCGGGGAGCCCACGCAACCCGGGCCAGGTACTCGAACGCGTCTCGATCCCAGGACACCTCGACCCGACTGCCGTCGAGCCCAAGGATGGCCAAAGAGACGTCGGCGTTGACCGTGCCGGCAGCGGGGTAGGCCATGGGCACCGGGGCCGTCGCTGGATCAGCCGGCGAGGCTATATGCCACACGGGCACCTCGGCGGTGTCCACCCGGGCTGCCAGGAGGCGCTGGCTGTCGGGTGACCACCAGAATCCTCGGCTTCGGCCCATCTCCTCGGCGGCAATGAATTCGGCTGACCCCCAGCTAACGGTGTCGCCCGACTCGTCGACCACTAGGTGATCGAACCCGTCGGCTGCGGCGTCCACCACCCGCAAGCCAGTGCCAGAGACATAGGCCACCCGCTGCCCGTCGGGTGAGGGGCGGGGGTCGAACGCGCCGGACTCGGCGGACAGCTGATTGACAGAGTCCTCGGCCGCATCGGCCAAGAACACCCGCCCGTCCAGCGTGAAGGCGATCCTGGTCAATCCGGGATCGCCGGAATAGGCCACGATCCCGCCGCCGCTCTCCCGGGCCCGCTCCCGTCGGGCTCGCTCGGCGGGCGGCAGGTTCTCCTCACCGGGGTCGGCCAAGAGCTCAACCGGATCGGCGGCCACAAGTTCCTCACCGGTAGTGGTGTCGAGCAGCCAGAGCCGATTCACCGGATCGTTGCCGGCCATGCTGCGCAGAAAGGCCACCCGGTGTCCGTCGTCGGAAACGGTGAAGCTGCGGGGTG
>VYDF01000268.1 GCA_009843565.1 Acidimicrobiia bacterium
GCCGCCGCTTTGGCCAAGGCGTCGGGGTTGGTGAGCAGCATGTTGGTGGGGGCCAAAGCGTCGAAGGCGAAGGAGGCGGCGAATTTGGCCTTGCGATCCTCGGCATCATCAAGGTTGGCGGCGTCGATGAGGTCGTCGGCCAGATTCCTGGTGAGCAGGTAGGTCTGTTGGAGGCCGAAGAAGTAGGGGTTGTCCTGCCAGGCCGGCGAAGACCAGCGGTGGTCTTTGGGCTGGGGCTGAATGGGAGCAGGGGCGTCGGGGTCGGCGGTCTTGGCCGCTTTGGCCATGGTGGCCGCTCCCACTTTCATCGCCCCGGCGGCTGCCTTCAACAGCGCGGTGCCCACTCCCACCGGATTGGCCGCCGCCTTCATGCCCGCATTGACCAGGGTCCGGGCGAAATAGACGGGATCGAGCGAGTCGAGAATCTGGTCTCCGACCCAGTTGGGGTCTAAGACATCGGATTCGCCGGCAGTGGCTCCGATTGTTCCTGTTTCCACGTCGTCGCTCACGGCTGGGAACTATATCAAGCAAGCTTGGCAGAACCCTCACCCAACACCCCTAGAGTGGCGGCATGGCTCTACGACGCGACGGGATGACGGTTCCCCTGTTCGGCCCTCTCGACCAGCAGGCGAAGCAGATGGCTGAGCTGGTCGAACTGGGATATACCGACGTGTGGTCGTCGGAGTCCAACTCGCACGACGCCTTTACCCCGTTGGTGCTGGCCTCGCAGTGGGCGCCGTCGCTGCGGCTGGGCACCGCCATCGTCCCGGCCTACACCCGCGGACCCGCGCTGGTGGCCCAGTCGGCGGCCACGCTGGCCTCGCTGGCGCCGGGCCGGTTCGTGCTGGGGTTGGGCAGTTCGTCTGACGTGATTGTGGAGCGGTGGAACTCGATCCCATTCGAGTCTCCCTACCAGCGGGTGCGGGATCTGGTGCGGTTTCTCAAGCCCGCATTGGCCGGCGAGAAGGTGAGCGGCGACTTCGACACTTTCTCGGTGCAGGGGTTTCGGCTGGGGTTGGTTCCCTCCGAGCCGCCTCCCATCTTGGTGGCGGCGCTGCGATCGCAGATGCTGGCTCTGGCCGGCAAGGAGGCCGACGGGACCATCATCAACTGGTTGTCGGCCGAAGACACCGCGCGGGTGAGCGAGATCGTCAACGCCCAAGGGCCCGACAAGGAGATCGTGGCCCGAATTTTCGTGTGCCCCAACCCCGACCGGGAGACGGTGATCGCCCAGGGACGTCGGGCAGTGGCCGGCTACCTCAATGTGCCGGTTTACCGGGCATTCCACCAGTGGCTGGGCCGCGGCGACCTGCTGGCCGAGCACTGGGAGCGGTGGGCGGCCGGTGACCGAGCCGGTTCGCTGGAGGCCATTCCCGAGCAGGTGGTGGACGATCTAATCGTGCACGGCACCCCCGAGGAGTGCCGTCGGCACATCGATCGCTATTTCGACAACGGCGTCACCACGTCGTCGCTCATGGTGATGCCCTTGGGCGGCATCGACGCCTGGGAGGCGGTCAGGTCGCTAGCGCCGCGGCCCGCTGGAGGTGGCTGACATAGTCGGCCAATTGGTAGCCGGCGGCTGCTCCGCTGGTGGACGGCATCACGTAGACCGGTCGACCCCCTAGTTCCTGGGGCTGCGGTCCGGCCTTGGCCTTGCGGTCTACCGCGGCCCGCCAGCCGGCTAGGCCCACGAAGCAAACCACTCCCGGCTGGAGCCACCCCACCAGCCATCTCAACCGGTCGAGACCTCGGCGGTACTCATCGGCGGTGAGCGCATCGGCTCGGGGTGTAGCCCGCTTCACCAGGTCGGTCATGCCGATGCCGTGATCGACGAGTGCTCGGCGGGGGTGTCGGTCGGTGCTCACCAGCTCCGCGGCCAGCGCCGCGGGCCAGAACCGGTTGCCGGGCCGGGCGAACCCCGCGCCGGCATCGGCCGCGTACACGCTGGGGTTCAGGCCGCAGACCAGCAGGCGCATGCCTGGTCCCACGGTGTCGGGCAGCGTGCGTGCTCGGCGGCCCTTGACAATGAGCGTGGCCACCTTGGGGGGCCGGTCCAGCCGGTCCAGGGCCTCGAGGGTGAATCCGGCGCCCTCCATTAGGGGAGCGATCCACTCCTCGGGCCACTGGGAGAAGCGGCGGCCGGGGAAGTCGTCGTCGGAGAACGGGTCGAAATCGGCATCACCCTCGAAGATGTGGAACTCGACGGGGGCGTCGAGCGCTAGGGCCCGTTGCAAGTCGGCCAGGGCCAGCGGGATGTGGCGGCGGTCGAGGTGCACATAGCTGCGCGACGCCCAAGCTCCGGCCAGCGATCCAGTAGCCAAGGGCAGCGCGGCCAGATCGGCCCGACAGAGCAGGGCATCGGGGGCGTGCTCGGGGACCATCTCCAGCATGGACCGGGCCGCGTCGATGGCCAGAGCAGGGTTGGGCAGTGCGGCGGTGTGCCAGCCCGGGCCGCAGCCCAGATCGGCGCTGATCCCGTCGGGCCGGTCGAGGGAGGCGAAGGCTTCCACCGCGGCGGTGGACTTGGGCTGGCGCTCGGTGCGCCATTCGAGGGCCCGGTTCTCGTATACGTTGACGGTGGCTCGATCAGCCACTAGCGGAGGGGCCAGATCTTCTTGAACAGGCGGGCGATCACTGCGCCCACCATGGCGCCCACCACCACGTCGGACGCGTGGTGGATGCGGACGTGGACTCTGCTGGCCGCCACCAACCAAGCGGCCGTCCAGAAGGGCCAGCGGCGGTGCCGGGATTCAGACAAGAGCGCAGCAGCCACCACCGCGGCGCTGGCGTGGCCGCTGGGAAAGCTGCTGGTGAGCGGCTGGCGCAACCGATGGGGATGATCGTGCTCGGCCAGCGGGCGGGAGCGGTTGAAGGCCGATTTGATCGGCCCGTTGACCAGTGCCGACTCAACGGCCAAGGCCACCGACACCCGTAGAGCCCGACGTCGGCCCCGTTTGGAATTGGCTCCAGCCCAGGCCAGGGCGTGCCACAGGATGCTGAAATTTCCCAGCTCAGAGGCGGTGTAGAACACCCGGTCGGCCACCGGGTTGCCCCGTAGGCGGTCGAAGAGCTGCTCCGCGGCCTCGTCAAAAGCTTCGACAGCGGCCGATTCTTCAGTGGGAATTGGCTCTTCTATTGGCGTCCCATAACCGAACATCTCTTCGTCGGGCGCCACGTCGTCAAACACCTCCTCATTGAGGTCTTCGGACGCTGCCTCGGCGTCGGGAGCCTCCTCCCTGCGGTCGGCTTCGTCGGGGGTCACTCGAGGGCAGCCCGGATCGTCTTGTAGGCCACGCCCACCTCGTGGTTGGCGTCGCCCAGCACCTTGTAGCCGGTCTCGTCCCGTATCTGATCGAAGTTCTCGGCCACGTCCTCCACGGTGAGGTCGGGGTTGTAGTAGCCGGGGGTTCGGCCGATGAAGAAGCGGGCCACCGTGCCGCCTGCCGCCGAGTACAGCTCACCCGATACCGGGCAGTCCTCATGGGCCAGAAAGCACACCACGGGCGTGACCAGCTCCGGATTCATGGCCTCCTTGATCTCCTCGCCGAAGATGGCCTCGGTCATGCGGGTGGTGGCCACCGGGGCGATGCAGTTGGCCTTGATGTTGTACTTGGCCCCCTCCAGGGCCAGCGTGTTGGTGAGCCCGACAAGGCCCATCTTGGCCGCGCTGTAGTTGGACTGGCCGAAGTTGCCCAACACCCCCGCGTTGGACGTGGCGCACACGATGCGCCCGTAGCCTTGCTCGCGCATCTGGACGAAGGCCGGACGGGTGACGTTGAACGCCCCCCGAAGATGGACGGCGAGCACCGGGTGGAGCTGATCGTCCTCCAGCTTGTGGAAGGTCTTGTCCCGAAGGATGCCGGCGTTGTTGATAACGACGTCCACCCGGCCGTAGGCCTCCATCGCGGTGTTGGTGATAGCCGCCCCGCCCTCGGAGGTGGCCACCGAGT
>VYDF01000135.1 GCA_009843565.1 Acidimicrobiia bacterium
CCCATGGCCCGACGGCACCGTCGATGTCGCCAAGCCCCGAGCCGACATCGTCGACGGCCTTTCGCTGGCCTGCATCGACATCGAGCACGGCGCGCCGTTCAACCTCGACACCGGCCAATGGCCCCTCGACGACCAGCAGCTCGAGCACCTCAACGCCGCCGCCCGACTCGCCGCCCAACACCTCATCGCGTCACCGTGGCCGCCCATCGCCGCCGCGCTCGACAACACCGCCCGCCAATACCTCCCCGAGAAACTGCGCCTTTGGCGAAACAAGGGGATGCCGCTTCACATCCGCACTCTCCGGCGTATCGCCAAAGAACACGGCATCGCCCCCCACCCCGACAACACCGCTATCCACGACCTCCAGCACCTGCTGCGCGCCGGCGACCAGCTCGACTGCTACACCCGCGCCGATCCCGTCGCCGGCCTGCCCGCCCACGCCTCAGGCATCGGAGCCGACAGCCGCTACCCCGCCCACGTCGCCGAGATCGACTCGCAGTGGTGGTACAGCGCCTACAACCGCGGCGCCACCGTCGGCACCCACCTCGCCTGCACCGACAACGCAACCGTGCTCGCGGCAATGACCCACGACGACTTCCAAGCCGCCATCGAAGAAGCCCGCGGCACACAACAGCGGCCCGGCCCAGAGCGCGACAACACCCCCGCCGCGTTCTTCGCCCTTGAACGCCAATACGACGACATCCGCGGCATCGCACACCAAAACGACGCCCCCGAACTCGCCGCCCGACACACCGAAGAACACAACGGCCTCAGCCTCTGACAATCCCCCTCTGACCCCTTTCTCGTCTGACCCCCATCCGACGCGAACTCGAAGGAAGTCCCAGGGCAAGCCGTCGCGGGGGCGGGTGTTATGGGTTGAGCCAAAGGGTGGAGATCGGCAGGGCGTAGACGTCGTGGTTGAGGCGGAAGGAGCGCTCGCCGGTGTGGAGCACCGCGCCGCACACGAAGTCGCTGCCGATCTTGTTGCGAAGCCATGTCAGCCGGCGTGCGTCTTGGGTGGACACGGTTTGCGCGGCCTTGACCTCCACGGCGACGACGCGGCCGTCGGCGGCCTCAGCGATCAGGTCGATCTCGCCTCCGTCGCGGTCTCGAAAGTGGTGCAGCCGGACGTCGTGGTCAAGCCAGCTGGCCTGTCTTAGCAGTTCGTTGGCGACGAAGGTCTCCATGAGCGGGCCTCGGGCCGGATCTGTCGGGCGGGCCAATGAGGTGGGATCCTTGCCGAGGAGGTGGGCGGCGAGGCCGGAGTCGGCGATGTAGACCTTGGGGTGCCGAGTGATCTTGGCAGTGAGGCCCCGAGACCACGCGGGCAGCGTATGGGCGAGGTAGACCATCTGGATGTGGCTGAGGTAGTCATCGGTGGTGTTCCGGCTGCCCAGCCCAGACGCATCGTGGATGTGGGCTGAGACCAACTCGTTCGCAGTCCGGGCCGCCAGCAGCGACAGAATCTTCGGCAGGTGCTGGGCTCTGCGGGCACCGGTGAGCTCGGTGATGTCGCGCTGGGTGACGGAGCGGACGTAGTTGCGGAACCAAACGCCGCGAGACCGCCCGGGCAAGGCAACCGCTTCAGGGAATCCTCCCCGACAGACGCGATGCAAATAGTCGCCGGGCGACAACGGTGACAGCTCGGCGCCCAAGAGCTCCTCTGGGTTGCTGAACGCCCTCTCGAGGAACCCGTCGGGATGCCCCCCGATCTCGCCCTGCGTGAAGGGCCACATCTCCATGAACACAGCCCGCCCCGCCAGCGATTCGGTGAGCATCGGCGCCGTGAGGAAGTCGGCCGAGCCGTTCAACAGGAATTGCCCGGGAGTGCGATTGTCGTCGAGGACAACCTTGATGGCGCGGACCAAAGCGTCGCCGCCCCGCTGCACCTCGTCGAACGCCCGCGGCTCGGCACCTTGCGTCGCCGCCGCTGCCGGGTCGGCGAGCACTGCTTGCAGGACGGGCTGGCGGTCAAGCCGAACAAGAGTGCCCGCGTCCCCGACAACTTTGCGCACCAAGGTGGTCTTGCCCGCTTGACGAGGACCGGTGACCACCACAGCGCGAAACACCGACAGCGCCTCCCGAAGCGGTTTTTCGAGACGCCTCGGCCGCTCATCAGAGCTTGGGACTTCATCTCCGTCCAAGACCTGCCTCCTTCGAATTTCACGAAAGCACTGTTGCGCGTTCCGTCGCATACTCTACTGCGCGAAACGTCGATTGGCCATTGCGCGTTTCGTCGAACGGGACAGTCAGAACTGACAGTCCCCAATCCCTGATGAGAGGGAGCGCGGAAAGGTGGGGAGAAGCTCAGATGTCGATCCCTATGTCTCTGGCGGCTTGTTCGGGTTGCGGGGTTGCCATTTCTGCTGGTTGGAGGGTGTGGTCGGCGAGCATTCGGGAGGGGTGGTGGAGCGCGCCGAGGGTTTCGGCGGCGGCGCACAGGCGCAGGGCCTCTGAGTCGGTGGCCAGGTAGCGGCGGGTGGTGGTGGCAATGAGGGTGATCTCCACGGTCCTGGCGCCTGTGGGTGCGGCTGAAGCTGCGGCGGTCCGGTCTTTGTTGAAGGCGTGGCGGTGCCCGTTGGGGAGAGTGCCGAGGTCTGCGTCGTCGCCTGCGGGTGTCTGCGACATGCGTTTGGGGTCGCTGAGGCGGCCTGTTGATACGGCGGCGGCCAGCAGCCGGTCGACCATCTCGCCGTCGGCGCGGTAGCGCCGTTTCGCTGCGGTGGTCAGGGTGATCTCGGCGGTTTTTCGGCCGACGCGCTTCCAGGTGGCCTTGGGCAGCAGCGCAGAGTCCTCGTCGTCGGCGACAGCCGGTGGGCCAGCGGTTGCGGGCTGTTGCCCTGGCCGGTGCTGGAAGGCCTTGTCGATGAGCCCGCGTGAGGTTAGGTGCTTGTGGACGCGTCGTGCCCGGTCGCCGAGCTGCCCGGTGGCCGCGGCCTCGGCGATTTGGGGGCGGTCACGGATGTAGAGGGGGTCGCCCGATGCGGCTTTGAGTTCCATGTACCACTGGGGTTTGTCCTCGCCGCGTGCTCCCATGGCCCGGCGCAGGTCGGCGGCGGGAATGCAGCCGGTGCGCCAGGCTTCGGCGAACAGGTCGCCGCTGTCCCAGTCCGTGTCGGGAAGGTCGAGCTCGGGAGGCGGGCCGGCTCTTTGGGCGGCATCTCGGACGTGGTCGACGGCGCTGACACCTACAGGCAGCCACTCTAGGTGTTCTGGGGTGGGCGCGCTCGGCTCCGTTAGTGGCTGCACCATCGCGCCGCCTGCTCAGCCTCTCGGTCCGGCCCGGCCGGCGGCTGCGGCCCGGCGGGCGATGGCGTGCCAGAGCTGGTCTGGCAGCGTTGTCGGCGTCACCAGATCGTCATCCTGTGTTCGGCGAGGTCGACGGCGGTTCGGAACCAGGACACGTCGGCGTCGAGCTCGACGACGGTCCGGTCGCCCTGGTCGCTTAGGTAGTCGGCTCTGAGCCTCCATTCCCAGATGCCCTTGCGGGGGACCTCCCAGCGGCACGCCGTGCGGCGGGCTTCCTCGGTCGGTTCTCGGTCGCCCAGCGGGCGCCACACCGGCAGGTCGTCGTCGTCGCACCACACCGGTGTCACATGGCGGGCCGGGGCGAACGCGGCGGCCCATGCTGCTTGTTCGGCTGGTGTCCAGCTGTCCCATGTTGAGATGGCGGTGGCCAGCGCCCGGGCTGCGCCGACCTGGCTTTGAGAGGCTAAAACTCGCATCTCTGCGTCGCCCCCGCCGGCGGGGATCAGCTCGCGCATCTCCACTCGAACGCCGACCGCTTCCCAGTGGCACTCGTGGCCTTGGCGCTGGTCGTTCACGTCGAGGGTGCCCCGGTTCAGCCTCGTGCCGTCTATGGCCAGCCACGTCCACGCCGCATACCGGGTGCCGCCCTGGATGTCTGTGGCTGCGTGGGCGAAGACGCTGCCGCCGGGTACCTCGGGGG
>VYDF01000274.1 GCA_009843565.1 Acidimicrobiia bacterium
TGGAGATGGTCAAGATCGACGATGTGGTCGGCGCCATTCCCGCCCACCTCATCGCTGGCATCTGGGGGACCTTGGCGGTGACCATTGCCGCTGGGGGCCGATTCCACATTCAGCTACTGGGCATCGTGTCCATCGGAGCCTTTGTGTTCATTGCGTCGCTTCTGGTGTGGAAGGTGCTGGACCTGTTGATGGGACTGCGGGTGTCGGCCGATGTCGAGCGCATGGGACAAGACGTGGGCGAGCTCGGGCTCGAGGCGTATCCCGAATTCGTACTGATGCCCGAGCCCAACGACCTGGACTAGCCCCGGCGAATCGGGGGCAGGGCTCCAGGGAGTTGAACCAGCCCCGGTGAATCGGGGGCAGGGCTCCAGGGAGTTGAACCAGCCCCGGCGAATCGGGGGCAGGGCTCCAGGGAGTTGAACCAGCCCCGGTGAATCGGGGGCAGGGCTTCAGGGAGTTGAACCAGCTCCGGTGAATCGGGGCAGGGCTTCAGGGAGTTGAACCAGCTCCGGTGAATCAGGTGCAGGGATCGGCTGGGGCCACGGTGGGCAGCCGCCCGGCCCGCATGGAGGTCACCGTGGCGCCATCGGTCTCAAAGATCACCCGGTAGTCGACATCTGTTTCGTCGACCGGGACGTATTGGATGGAGTTCCCGCTGCCGTCGGCATAGGGGGAGACGACCAGCCGCTCGCCGAACAGCTCATGGAGCTGAGCCTCGGTGCTGCCCACGCTGGCGCCCGATCGGGTGGTGATGCTCGCGTTGGTGATGTCCACCCGCTCGATTGAGCTGTTGAACACAGTGACCACCACGCCGGCAGGCCCGTTGGCTGGGGCCAGCAGGTAGCAACGGGGAGTGCCATCTTCGGGGCCTCCGGTCCACAGGGTTGGGAGCCCCTGGCTGGCCTGGTCGGGAGTCATGCCGAAGAACATCGAACCGAGTCCTGCGGTGGTGAGCTTGTCGGCGCTGCTGAACGCCGGATTGCTGAAGTCGATGGGCTCTGGTGGCTCAATCGGCTCGCCTGTCGGGATGGGGATCGGTGTGGCCTCATCGGCGGGAGCAGGGGTGGGCTCGATCTCCGGTGCCGGCTCGGGATCGTCAACCTCGGGCTCCTCGACAGCAGGCGTGTCGTCAACCGGGGCCGGTGTGGGCACTGGTGCTGGTTCTTCGGTGGCGACGGTGGTTTCAGGAGGAGTCTCTTCCCCTGATTCATCGTCGTTCCCGCATGCTGCGAGGAACAGAACCAAAATGGCGAACAAAGCTAGCAAGCGTCGCATGGCTTCAGCGTAGTAGGCCGAGCGGGGAGTGTGTTGTAGGCCGCCTGGGACTCGAACCCAGCACCTTGAGATTAAAAGTCTCCTGCTCTACCTGATGAGCTAGCGGCCCGCCGTCACTGTATCGCCCAGACCATTTGGCGCGGTCGGTAATATGCACCCCGGTGGAGACTTGGGAATCCCTGCTAGGCGACGTTGAGAGCGAGTTGATCGATGTGGAGGCGGTGCTCGCAGACCTCGACGACCTCGACACCTTGCGCCACCGGGTTCACGCGGCCCAAGCCGACGGGAGCATCCACCAACGCCCGATGCTCCAGCGCTGTGCTGAGTTGATCTGACTTAGCTAGAGCAAATCAGACGCAGGGACTTGGATATCCACTCCCTCGAGGGGGTGGACCCGCTCGCCGGCTACCAGTTGGCCGTTGTCTACCGACACCCATCGGCCGCTCATATTCGTGACCCGGTCTGGCGGGCAGCCCAAGTGGGCCTCCAGCGAATAGATGACTCCTCCGTGGGTCACCACGATGGCCGATCGGTCACCCACCACCTTGGCCAACCGGTGGACGCCGGCCAGCACCCGGGCCAAAAAAACGTCGTCCTGCTCCCAGCCCGGCGGCCGCCGACCGTCCTCTAGGAATCCGGGGTACTGCTCTTCGATCTGTACTCGGGTCAATCCGGAGAACTCCCTCACGTCACGCTCGATCAGCTCGGGAACCGGGATCGGCGGGTCGCAGCCCAGTGCTTCGGCAATGATCTGCGCGCTCACCCGGGACCGTTCCAGGGTGGACGTGGCCACCACATCAACCGGTTCGAGCCGTACCGCCGCCTCGGCCGCCTGCCGGCGCCCCAGCTCTGACAGCGGGGGGTCGGCCTGGCCTTGCCAGCGCCGAGCCGCGTTCCACTCCGACTGCCCATGTCGGATCAGCAGCAAACGAGCCACGGCTGTCACGGTAATTGCTGCCGCATTTCGGACTGCGGCAGTGGCCGAGGATTCCCGTACAATTTCGCCTATGGCTACGTTGCGCTTGTTCGCGCACGTTAGAGAAGCGGCCGGCACCGGGCGTGACGAAGTCCCCGGCGCCACCGTGGAGCAGGTTCTGGCTACAGCTGTCCATCGGTATGGCGCGGCTTTTGCCGAGCAGCTTCAGATTTGCCGGGTGTGGCTCAACGGGGAGCCGGTAACCGGACCCGAGCCCGTAGCCGATGGCGACGAGGTGGCGGTGCTGCCTCCGGTGTCCGGGGGATAGTGGAGCGCGGAGCCTTGACTCGAAACGTAGCCATATTGTCGCTGCACACGTCGCCGCTGACGCAGCCAGGAGTGGGCGACAGCGGAGGAATGAACGTTTACGTTCGGGAGATGGCCGCGGCATTGGCTCATGCGGGCAGCCAGTGCCGGGTGTATGTGCGCCGGGCCCAGGAAGGGCTGCCTGATGAAGTGGCCATTGAACCGGGCGTGACCGTGGTCCATATCGATGCTGGTCCCGTGGAGTTGGGCAAAGAGGATCTCCATGGCGTGGTGGACCAGTTCGCCGACGGAGTGCTGGCCGATCTGCGACGGCAGGGGCCTCCCGACGTCATTCATGCCAACTACTGGCTATCGGGCGTGGCCGGCCACCGAGTCAAACATGCCGTTGAGGTGCCGCTGGCCGTGACCTTCCACACCCTGGCCCGGGTGAAGGCGGCCACCGGCGACCCCGAGTCCGAGCAGCGGGCCCAAGCCGAAACCGAGGTGATGGGCTGTGCCGACGTGATCATCGCCTCCTGCGAGCCGGAGGCCCAGCAGCTTCAGGCCTTCTACGACGCCCCGCCTGAGCGGATTGAGCTGGCCCCGCCGGGGGTGGAGCATGCGCTGTTCTCTCCCGGAGATCGTGAAGGCGCCCGGGCTGCTTTGGGATTGGGCAGAGGTCCGGTCTTGCTCTTTGTGGGTCGGGTTCAGCCGTTGAAGCGGCCTGTTGTCGCGGTGGAGACGCTGGCCTGCCTCGCTCGCGACGATGCCCGCTTGTTGGTGGTCGGGGGCCCTAGCGGCGCTGAGGGCGAGGCTGAGTATCAGCGCCTCCAAAGCCGTATTCATGCCTTGGGCCTCGAAGATCAGGTGACGTTGGTTCCCCCCCGTCCCCACCACTGGCTGTCCACCTACTACCGGGCTGCCGACGTGGTTCTGGTTCCCAGCCGCAGCGAGTCCTTCGGGCTGGTGGCATTGGAGGCAGCGGCCAGCGGCACCCCAGTGGTGGCCGCACCCGTGGGCGGTTTGCGCTCGATAGTGGACCATGGCCGGACCGGATTTCTGGTGGGCGATGCCACCGCCGAGGCGTTCGCCGCTCAAGCGGCCACCCTCATCGACAACCCGCTGCTGGCCGCCGAGACGGCCATGAATGCGGCCGAGCGGGCTCGTTCGTATTCATGGGCCGCCATGGCCCGCTCGCTGCAAGCCGCATATCGAAGGGTCCAATCCCGAGTGCCTGTCTATTGCACATGACAGGGTTGCTGGCCCACGACCCTGTCTATTGCCCATGATCAGGTTGTTGGCCCCCGACCCTGTCGATTGCCCATGATGCTGTCGGCTGACGAACTGGCCGCCTTGGAGTCGGACATCGACGCCTGGTTGGACGATCAGCTCCACACCAACCCCACCGTGTTGACCGTCGACCGGGGCGAGCCCGGTC
>VYDF01000115.1 GCA_009843565.1 Acidimicrobiia bacterium
GATGGCTTCTGGGCCTGGATCAACGGCGAGGTCATCGGGGTCTGCCCGCCCGACTAACCAATTTCGGCTATTCGACAGGCGGGCTCTCGATCAGCTCCACGCAGGTGCCGTCGGGATCCTCGAAGAACAACGCCCGGAGATCGGACGGCAGGCCGGGGCCCATCTCCAACTCCACTGGCGGCGAATAGCAGGTCACCCCGGCATCCAACAGGGCGGCGTAGTCACGATCGATGTCGTCGGTGAGCAAGGCCATCCGGAAGATGCCCATCTCGTTGGCCTTGCGACGGGCGGTGCCGGTGGGCTGAGGCTGCTTCCATTCCACCAAGTCGAGGATGAAGCCAGAGGGGTTGGCGGTCGAGCCGCCGACAAACCAGGCGTCCCAGGCCACATCGCCCTCTACCCGGAAACCGGCGCCGGGCTGGGGTTCTGACGGACACGAGCGAACCCGGGCTTTCAAACCGAGCACGTCGCAGTAGAAATGGCGGGACCGCTCCAGGTCGGAGCAGTTCACGTTGACGTGGGCCAGGCGGGTGCTGTCGGCCTGGACAAACTGCACTGGGGTCCCATCGGGATCGGAGCACACGAACAGCTCGGGCGCGGCCATGCCCTTGACCCCCAGGTTGAACCGAGCCGGTGGCGACCACACATCGTGACCAGCCTCGTTCAGGCGTCGGTGCAGGTCGGCCAAGTCGTCGGTGAGGATGCACAGCCGGGCGAAGCCCAACTCGGTGACCGCCGGCGGCGACCCGGCTGGCCCCGGCACCTGCACTCCAACAGGTCCAGTACCACGCCATCAGGGGCGTCATCGCCGGACAAGATCCACGCATCCCACTGCACCTCGTCCAACCCGAACGCTCCACCCGGCTGCGGCCGCTCCGGCCGGGTGCGGACCGTCGGTTTCAACCCCACCAGATCCCGATAGAACGCCAGCGACCGCTCCAGGTCGGAGCAGTTGACGTTGACATGAAAGAAGCGCAAGGGTCCTACGGCCATGCAGAGTTGGCTACCACACCGGCAGTCCGTTGTTGCCGTTGAGCAGGAACTCTGCGCCGTTCAGCCCATGATGGTGAGGAGCTCCAGCAGGTTGCCGTCGGGGTCGCGGAAGTAGACGGACTGGCCTCGCTCGCCGTTGCTGGCCGGGCGGGGAGCGGGGCCTTCGATGACCTCGATGCCGTGTTCGGCCAGATGGGCCTGGGCGGCGGCGATGGTGTCGCCCCAGCGGAAGCACAGGTCAACCGAGCCGGGAGTAGGCAAGCGGGCATGGGGAGACGCGGGGGCGGCTCCGGGATGCACGTTGATGCGGTTGGCCCCGACCTGCATCATCACGATCGGAATCTTGCCGGCCCGGAACTCCTCCAAATACATGGGCTCGGCACCCAGCACCTGACCGTAGAAGGCCACGGTGGCCTCCACGTCGGCCACGGTGATGGCCAGATGGTCGAATCCCTCAACGCTCATGGTGCTTACCCTCGCATCGGGATGCCCGCAGTGGAGCCCCCGTCGATGATGTATTCGTGGCCAGTCTGGTACGACGCCGCATCCGACACCAGATAGCAGGCCAGATCGGCCACCTCGGCGGCCACGCCGGCCCGGCGCAGCGGCACATGGCCGAACAGCTCGGGACGTCCGTGGCGGTCAGCCGCCAGCATGGCGGTCTCGATCGGGCCGGGATGGATCGAGTTCACTCTGATCCCTCTGGGGCCGAGCTCGATGGCCGCTACCTTGGTCAATCCCCTCACCGCCCACTTGGTGCCCCCATAGGCCGAGTGGTGGGCGATTCCCTCCATCCCGGCGATGGAGGAGATATTGACGATCCCCCCACCTCCGGCCTCAGCCATGGCGTCGGCCACGGTCTGGATGCCCAGAAACGTGCCCAGGTAGTTCACCTCCCAGATGCGGCGCAGGCTCTCGGGGGTCTCATCGGCAATTGGGGCAGTCCAGTGAATAGCGGCGTTGTTCACCAGCGCCCGCAGCGGCCCCTGTTCCAAGGCGACGGCCACCACCCGGGCCCAGTCGTCTTGTGAGGTCACGTCCTGGTGGAGATACACGGCTTGGTCGCCCAACTCGGCGGCTACCGCCTCCCCATGCTCGTCGAGCACGTCGCCCATCACCACGAATGCGCCTTCGGCGACGAATTTTCGGGCCTCGGCCTCGCCCTGTCCCCGGGCCGCCCCGGTCACAATCGCTACCCGTCCATCAAGACATCCCATGGCGAAGTTCTAGCCCAACCACTGCTCCTGCCACACCGTTGGACTGGGAGTAGAGTGGATCTGTGGGGGCATGGTTGCTGGCTTTCGCCATAGCACTCGTCCACGGGCTGCTGGCCGTCTTCCTCATTGCGGGCGCTCCGCTCGCCGCACGAAGGCCCCGGTGGATGAAGTGGTACCTGCTGGCGCTGATACCGACCGGCGTGGTGAACCTCACCGGTCAGCCGTGCCCGCTGACGGTGTGGGAGAAGCACTTCTGGCGCCTCGCCGGTGAGACGCCGTACCGGGGAGGATTCATCTCCCAATACTTCATCGAGCCGTTCTACACCCCCGGCCTGAGATCTGGCGACGAGACCATTCTGCTGGTCAGTGTGGTGGTCTGGTGCCTGTTCTGGCTGGGATACTCCGCCAGCATGCGTTTGCGAATTCGCGGCGGCTGACCTCAGCCACCCGCCGCACAACTATGGTGTGCGGCCATGCCATACCCGCAATCAGTCCTGGACATCGCCGCTCGCATCAACAATTGGGGGCGCTGGGGTGAAGACGACCAGATCGGCACCCTCAATTTCCTCACCGACGAGGTGGTGAAAGAGGCCGCCCAGTGCATCCGCACCGGCAAGCGCATCTCGCTGGCCTATCCCCTGCACAAAGACGGCCTCCAAACCGGAGTCATCCCCGGCCGGGTCAACCCGCTCAAGACGATGGTGTCGCTGAACCACGGGATGCTGGGCGACCCCGACATGTTCCACACCAGCGACGACGTTGTCACCATGGGCCTGCAATGCGCTACCCACTGGGACGGGCTGTGCCACGCCATGTACGGGGGCAAGCTCTACAACGGCCACGACGCTTCCACCATCACCGAGTGGGGAGCCTCGGTGTGCGGCATCGAGCAGGTCAAGAGCCTCACCGGGCGGGGGGTGCTGCTGGACATCGCCAAGCTCCACGGTGTGGACGTGCTGGAGCCGGGCCATGCCGTTGGCTACGACGACCTGACCAACGCGGCCGACGCCCAAGGCGTCGAGATCCGCACCGGCGACATCATCCTGGTGCGCACCGGCCTATTCGCCTACGCCAAGGCCGGTGATCTGGACAACTACTACGGCGAGCCCATCCCAGAGATGGGGATCGTGCGCTCCGCTGGCATCGGCGTGACCGCCTGTGAGTGGTTCTACGACAACAACATCGCCGCGGTGGCCACCGACAACATTGTGTTCGAGGTACTGCCCTTCGACCCGGACTTCGAAGGGGCGATCATCGCCATCCACTGCCTCAACCTGGTGGACATGGGCCTCACCCAGGGCCAAAACTGGGACCTGGAGGAGCTGGCCGCCGACTGCGCTGCCGATGGCCAGTACGACTTCTTCCTGGAAGCCTCGCCCCAGCCGTTTGTGGGCGGCCTGGGATCGCCGGTCAACCCAGTGGCCATCAAGTAGTAGTAATCAGGCCTCCGTAGGAGACACTTCCCGCAGGGCAGCGGCCTCGGCGCGCTCCTCTTCGGAGCGGATCTCCTGGCGAAGTGGGATTTGTCGAACCAGGATGGCCGCCAAGATCCCCAGGGCGATGATTGGTGCACCCATGATGAAGCAGCGGCCCACCCCTACTGCGAAGGAATCCAGCACCGCATCCACGATGGAGGGATCCTGAATGGCCCGAATCTGCTGGGGGCTGCCGAGCAGCTTGTCAGGATCAGGCAGGGCGG
>VYDF01000127.1:0-24559 GCA_009843565.1 Acidimicrobiia bacterium
GTCGATGGGTGGGGCAGGGGGTTCGGGCAGTGTGGTTTCGTCGAGGAATCGGGTGGTGACGTCGCCGGCGACGATCGGGGGTTGCTCGATGAGCCAGCGATGGAATCCCGCGGTGGTAATAGGCCCGCTGATCACGACCTCGTCGAGGGCTTCTCCCAGGTGCCGCCGGGCGGTTTCGCGCTCGGGACCGAAGCAGATGAGCTTGGCGATCATGGAGTCATAGTGGGGGGTGATCTCGCTGCCCGAAACAACGGCGCTGTCCCAGCGGACTCCATCGGGTACTCGGATGGCCCCGATGGTGCCGATCTGGGGTTGAAATCCAGCGGCCGGGTTTTCGGCATTGATCCTGGCCTCGAAGGCATGGCCGTCGAAAGACACGTCGGATTGAGCGAAGGGCAGCTCTTTGTCGGCCGCCATGTCTATCTGGAGTTGAACGAGGTCGAGGCCGGTGATGAGTTCGGTCACGGGATGCTCGACCTGAAGCCGGGTGTTGACCTCCAAGAAGAAGTAGTCCCCGGTTTGGGCATCCACCACAAATTCCACGGTCCCCACTGAGTCGTAGCCCGAGGCCTGGGCCAGGGCCACTGCGGCAGACTCCAGGCCTTTGCGGGTGGTGTCGGACAGGTTGGGCGCGGGGGCCTCTTCGAGGAGCTTCTGAAATCGGCGTTGGACCGAGCATTCCCGGGTCCCGAGGTGGATGACGTTGCCGTGGTGGTCTGCCGCGATCTGGACTTCGATGTGGCGGGGCTGCTGGATGTATCGCTCGACGATCACGGCGCCGTCTCCGAATGCCCGCTCGGCCTCAGCTTGGGCCTGGGCGAGTGCCTCTTCGAACTCGCCGGGATCATCGACGATGCGGATTCCTCGCCCGCCGCCACCGGACGATGCCTTGATCAGCACCGGGTAGCCGATTCTCCGGGCTGCTTGGGCCAGGTCTTGGGGGGATTGGGATTGGTCGTAACCGGGAATGACCGGGATGTCGGCTGCCATGGCCAATCGGCGAGCCTCGATCTTCGATCCCAGCAAGGCCATGGTTTCCGGTTTGGGGCCGATCCAGATGCGGTCCGAGTCGATCACCGCCGACGCGAAGTCGGTGTTCTCCGACAAGAAGCCGTAGCCGGGGTGGATGGCGGTGGCCCCGCTGTCGTCGGCCGCTTCCAGCACCGCGTCAATCGACAGATACGACCTCGCCGGGTCGGCAGGCCCCAGACGGCGGGAGAACGTGGCCTCCGAAACGAATGGTGCGTGCTGGTCGGCGTCGGAGTGCACTGCCACCGTCTCCAAGCCCATTCGGTGGGCCGTGCGGATGATGCGCCGGGCGATCTCGCCTCGGTTGGCGATCAAAACCCGCATGGGCCTCACATCCGGTAGACGAGGGGCCGAGACGGCGCCGCGTCGTCTTGGCGGCTGGCCAGCGCCAAGCAGAGGCCGAGGGCGTCGCGGGTGTCGACGGGGTCGATGAGCCCGTCATCCCACAACCGCGACGTGGCGTAGTAGGGGTCGGACTGCGTCTCATATTGGTTGCGGACCTCGGCTCGCAGGGCGGCGATCTCCTCCTCGGTGGTGTCCTCGGCGTCAAGCCCTCCGAGACGGACGTCAACCAGCACCGTCTCCGCGGTAGCCGCGGCCATGGTGGCGATCCGCGAATTGGGCCACGCGAACAATAACCTCGGGTTGAACCCGCGGCCGCACATCCCGTAGTTGCCGGCTCCGTATGACCCGCCGATCAGCACGGTGAAACGGGGCACGGTGGCGTTGGCCACCGCGGCCACCATCTTGGCTCCGTGCTTGGCGATGCCGGCAGCCTCAGAGTCGCGTCCCACCATGTAGCCCGAGGTGTTCTGCAAGAACAGCAGCGGTATGCGGCGCTGTTCGCAGAGCTCGATGAAGTGAGTGGCCTTGAGCGCTGACTCGCTGAAGATGATCCCGTTGTTGGCCACGATGCCGGTGAGGTGCCCCCAGATGCGGGCGAAACCGCACACAATTGACGACCCCCACTCGGGTTTGAATGCGGCAAAGCGCGAGCCATCCACCAAACGAGCGATGATCTCAACAGAGTCGAAGGGCACCCGGTCATCGGCGTTGACGATGCCGTAGATCTCCGACGGGTCATAGGCTGGCGGCTCCGGCGGCTCCCAGTTGGCCCACCGCTGGCGGTCGCCGATCAGGCGCTGGTTGGTGGACTGGCAGATCTCCCGCAAGAGCCCATAGGCCTCTTGCTCGTTGGCCGCGATGTAGTCGCTAACCCCCGATGTCCGAGTGTGGACATCAGCGCCGCCGAGCTCGTCCGGGTCGACGATCTCGCCCAGAGCGGCCTTGACGATGGGCGGGCCTCCAAGGAAAATGCGCCCGATCCCCTCCACCATGATCACCTCGTCGCTCAGCGCAGGCACATAAGCGCCACCCGCGGTGCAGCCCCCCAAAACCACCGAGAGCTGGGGCAGGCCTTGGGCCGAGAGCCGGGCCTGGCGGTAGAACGACCCGCCGAAGTGGTCTTTGTCGGGGAAGATCTCGTCTTGCAGCGGCAAGAAGGCACCACCGGAATCCACCAGATAGATCACACCGAGCTCGTTCTCTTCCGCAATCTGCTGGGCCCTCACATGTTTCTTGATCGAAACCGGCAGCAGCGAACCCCCTTTGACGGTGGCGTCGTTGGCGATGAACACGTAGGGCACGTCGTGTACAAGGCCGATCCCGGTGACAATCCCCGCGCCGGGTGCGGTGTCGTCGTATTGGCCATAGCCCGACAGGGTGGACAGCTCCAAGAACGGAGTCCCACCGTCGGTCACCAAATCGATGCGGTCCCTCACCATCAACTTGCCCCGGGCGAGGTGGCGTTCTATCGACCGGGATCGCCGAGGACCGCCGGAAATGGCCTCTTCTTGCCGTTCCTTCAGGGTGGCCACCATTTCCTGATACCACTCGGCGTTGGCACCGAATACCTCCGAACGCGTGTCGATCCGGGATTCGATTTTTCTCATATTTGACCTGTGCTTTGGTGCCGGCGGAATTGAACGTCACGGTACCTGCTCAGCTCATCGGCCAACTGCTCTTTGAGACTTAGCCGCTTTGCCTTGCCGGTGACGGTGAATGGCACGTCGTTTCCGAAGATAACGACCTTGGGGCAGTAGGCGAAGTCGAGCCGTTCGGCGCAGAAATCGAGGATCTCCTGCTCGGCTATCGGCGCGGCCTGCACCACATAGGCCGCGATCTCTTCGCCGTAGTACCGGTTCTCGAAGGGGACAGCGAGGCCGAACTGAACGGCTGGGTGGGCGTTGAGAACCTCGTCTACCTGGAACGGCGAGATGTTGATGCCGCCGCGGATGATCAGCTCCTTGATGCGTCCCGAGATGAAAAAGTACGGCGTACCATCGTCGTCGGCCTGCCAAAAGCCCTCGTCCCCTGAGTGGAACCAGCCGCCTTGGAATGCGCTGACGGTGGCTTCCGGTCGCCCGGCGTAGCCGCCCATCACCGTGGCACCCCGGATGACGATCTCCCCGCGAATCCCCGCCGGGCACAGGCAGCCATCGGGGTCCTGAACTTGCACGTCGACGTGGGGAATCGCGCTGCCAATGCTCGGGAACCCATAGTCCAGGTACCAGGATTGGCGTTCGCCATCGGCCATGACGGGCATCATCGTCGCCACCGCGGTGACCTCCGACAACCCGTACAGATGGCGAACCGGGATGGCGAAGTCGTCCTCGAAGGTCACCACCGTTTCCATCATGAGCGGCCCTGCCCCGCACAACACCTCTTGGAAGCACACCGGTGCTGGCCCACCCCCCTCGATGACGAGGAATTCGAGCAGGGTCGGGACCAAACTGGAGACGGTGGCCCCTTCGGATTCGACATCGGGCCAGAATCGGTCGGAACGGAAGCGGTCACACAGAATGGCCGAGCCGCCCACATACCACGACTGAAGGCACGACACCACCAGCCCGTTGACGTGGTGGATGGGGAGTACCACGATGACCCGGGTTTCAGCACCCCACCCGGTGGCCCGGGCCAAGGCATCGCTGTCCGCTATCAGGTTGCCGGTGCTGAGCTCGACGCCCTTGGGCTCCCCAGTGGTGCCGCTGGTGTATACCCGAAGCGCCGGGCGCTCCCATCCGTCGGCCAAGGCGGGGGCGTCTTCCCCCGCCGCGGCCACCTCATCGAAGGGAATGGTGGCGACACCGGTCGCTTCGTGCAGTTGAGCCGCTCGGATCGCTTCAGCAGGGCTGTAAACGAGGATCTGGGCGTTGGCGTGGGACAGGATGAACCCCTGTCGTTCAGGCGTCTCGTGGGCATTCAGCGGCAAATACACCCACCCGTGGGTCCAGCAGGCGAAGGCTACCGCCAATGCATCGGCAGCATTGCCGGCCAGCACTGAGACCGATTCGCCGAGCTGGATGCCCCAGGTCGCAAGTCCCGCCGCCGTTTCTGCCACCCGAACCTGCCACTGCCCCCGAGTCCAATCCCGGCGGGTGCCGTGGTCGTGGTCGAGTTCGGTCAGATAGGGGGCGTGGGTTCGGCCAACGGCATCATCGGCGAAGAACTCCCCGAACGAGCTCCAACCTGGCTGCCAATCATCAATCGGATGCGATGGGCTCATGCCGGCGTTGCTAAGCCGCGAGCACCGGGGGATGTTGGAGGTGGTGGTCGGTGGCGGACTGGAGCGCGGCCCCGCAATTGAAGAGCGTCGACTCGGCGAACGGGCGTCCGATGAGCTGTACGCCCACCGGCATCCGATCGGCATCGAAGCCGCCCGGCACCGACAGAGCGGGAAGCCCGGTGAGCGAGGGCAGCCCGGTGAACTGCATGATCGCCGACAGCATGTCCTCGTCCTCACCGTCGATGTTGACCAGAGTCTCCCCCAGCGGCGTGGCGGTGAACGGAAGAGTCGGGCACACAATCACATCGACCTCGGCATAGGCCGCCAGCATCTGCTGGCGCAACAGCGCCCGGTAGCGCTGGGCCTGCACATAGTGGACGGCGGGAATCAGCTCCCCCACCTGGAGCAGCAGCCTCACGTCATCGGCATAGTCGTCGCGCTGCGTCCGCAGTGTGTGCTGGTGGTACGTGCTGGGCTCCACCGACTCCACCGTCAGCTGGGCAGAGATGTTGCCCTCGATGTCGGGAATGGATACCTCCCTAGCCACCGCGCCGAGATCCTCGAACACCTCGACCGCCTCGCGCACCGCCTTCTCCACCGCGACTTGCATGTGATGGAGGGAGTAGCCCTTGATCAACCCGATTCGCAGACCGCTGACCCCGGCATCGAGGCCGGCCACGTAGTCGTCCACTCCGATATCGGCTGTGCCGGGATCGCGGGTGTCATGGCCGGCCAGGGCACCCAGAAGAACGGCACAGTCCCGGGCGCTGCGGGCCATGGGCCCCACTGTGTCCATGCTCCAGGCCAGCGGGATAACGCCAGCGTTGCTGACCCGGCCGATGGTAGGCCGCAACCCGGTGATCCCGTTGAGCGCCGACGGCAGCCGCACCGAGCCGCCAGTGTCGGTGCCCAGTGCTCCGAAGCAGGCCCCGGATGCCACCGCCACGCCGGAGCCGCCGCTCGATCCGCCGGGCATCCGCTCTTGGTTCCACGGATTCTTCACAAACCCGAAGGTGACGTTGGCCGAGGTTCCACCCCAGGCGAACTCGTGGAGGTTGGTCTTGCCGATGATTATGGCGCCGGCCGACCGCAGGCGCTCCACCACCGTGGCGTCGATCGTGGAGATGTTGTCCTTGAGCACCGCGCTGCCCGCAGTGGTCAATTTGCCCGCCACGTGGATGTTGTCCTTCAAGGCGATGGGCACCCCGTGCAGCGGCCCAATCCGGTATCCGGCCCGGATCATCGCCGCCGACGCTTCGGCCACCTCAAGGGCATCGTCGAACACGGAGATGTAGGCGTTGGTGTCGGCGATGGCAGCGGCTTGGTCTAGACATGCCCCCACCAGATCAACCGGCGACACCTCGCCGGTGGCCACCCGCTGCGCAGCTGTCGAAAGGTCCAGCGTCAGAAGATCGCTGCGGGCCGTCATCCTGTCGCCCCTACAAGCTCGTGGGGGGCCATCCCGGTGGTGGAGTTGAACGTCTGGGCTGGCATCAGCTCTTGCACCGATTGCATACGGGTGCTGAGAGCCACTGCACCCGGCATCCAGGCGCTGAGTAGATCGGCCGCTTCTTGGGCGTCGGCATGGGAAAGCGGCAGATCGATGAGCGCGGCGGTAGCCATCACGTCTTCCGGGGTGACCTGGGAACTTCGCGGATCACTCATTTGGCCTCCCCTCGCCCGCCCGGGGCGGGACGACAGCCACCGGCTCACGCGCCGGCGGGTGGTGATGGCTATTGGCCGGGGTCGAAAGCACTTCGGCAGTGCGACGGTCGAGCTCAGCGGTGTCGAGCATGCCCTTGGCCTGCAACAACCGCTCCAGCGCTTCCATCCACCGGTCGTAGTAACTCCACCCGGCGGTGGTGTCGTTGTCCGACTCCCAGGCCTGGATCGAGCAGATCAGCTCTCCCTGGAACTCGGGCCAGTCGAAGGCGCCGTCGTCGTGCATGGCAGTGGCGATGGCAAAGGCGCGGATTTCCCAGGCATGATTGAATGCCACGTCTCCTGATCGGCGGGGGATCTCTTCGTTGTAGGGCAACTCGTCAACGAGGCGATCGAGCCTCTCCCGCACTTCGGGAGGGACCACCTCGTTCATCGGGGGGATGGTCACACCGACGGCCCCTACTCCGGAACGCTCACATCGGTCAGCCCGATCAACGAGTCGCGGGTGACGAGGGCGGCGAGCTCCTCCTCGCCCCACCCCTCAGTGCCCTCGGGACGCCGGGGAAGCACCCAATAGCGAAGCTCGGCGCTGGAATCCCATACCTTCACCTCGACATCTGGGCCTGGATCGAACCCGAATTCGGCCATCACGCCGCGGGGATCCCGCACGGTGCGGGCGCGGTATGCGGGGTATTTGTACCAGTTCGGCGGGAGCCCTAGCACTGGCCACGGGTAGCACGAGCAAAGCGTGCAAACCACGATGTTGTGCACGTCCTCGGTGTTTTCGAGGACGATCATCTCCTCGCCTTGGATGCCCCCGATGTCGATCTGGTGACAAGCCGCGGTCGCATCGGCCAGAAGGAGGAGCTTGAATTCGGGGTCGACCCAGGCCCGAGCCGTTGCCTTGGCGCCAAGGTGTGGTCCGACCTCATTCTCGAACACAGACGACATGTAGTCGATCGCGTCGGAGGCAATGAGATTCTTCTCCACCAGGATTGACTCCATCGCCTTGACGCGGGCGGCGACCTCCGCGTCGCTTCGGGGGAAGGTTCCAGCTACCGGGTGTGGCCCTTGCGACGGGAACCCATCTGTATGCCCACCGGAGTTAGGCGCTTCGGCTGGTGTTGTCATGTTGGTCTTCCTGTCTATTTCTTGAGAATTGGCGGTGTCGAAGAATGCGAGCGGTCCAGACGCCACTCAGGCAGGCAGGAGGTAGGGCTCCCACAGATCGATGTAGATCGTGGTATTCGCACCCTCGTCGCCCCACAACTCCTCTCCGGCGAACTCCACGGTGTACACGTATTCGGAGCCCTCGCCCTCGCCCATGGCGTTGGTGTCGGGATAGACGTAGGAGCCATGGAGGGTGGCGATAGTCCCGGTGCGCCCTCGGACGTAGCCGGCCCGCCGAGTGTGGCCCAGCGAGGGCCCGTCGACCACGGTGACCCGGTCGCCAGTGGCGAACTTGGCAGGCTCATCATTGGGCCGGTGGTAGTCGTCGCCGGAGGCGATCAGCCCCTTCAGCGTCTCGACCATCTCCGGTTTGCTGCTGGGGGGAAGCTGCTCGTCGGGATTGTCCCGGTAGTGCTGGATACGCCGCTCCAGCTCATCGGCGTCGAAGATGCCCCTGTCCACCCCGTAGTGGATCATGGAGTCGATCCAGTGCTCGTAGTACCGCGCCGTTATGTAGTCGTGCGGGGGGATCTGCTCCATGCCGTGGCGAAACTCATCTAGGTTGAATGCTCCGGCCATGGCCATGGCGGGGAACATCACCAAGACTGTTTTCTCCCAGTCGGAGTGGAAGACGGGCTCATCGTCGGGATGGTGAATCGGGCCGAATCCATGCCGGCCGCCGAGGTCGTGAATACCGTCCATATCAAGCGCCTCCTCGTCCTGAGACTTCGACCCTAGACCGCGCCTCGTAATGTGTCAATCAGCATCGACCTATAGACCTGATAACCGAGCAAGAGCTCGTAATATGCTACGCCACCACCTCGTCGAGCACTCTGATCACGTCTTCTTCCGCCCGCGCCAAGTAAAGGCGCTGAGTGGCCATATTGCGCTGGCCCACGCTTTCTTGGTCCGACTTGCGGGTTCGCCAATGGGCGGCAAGATGGTTGGGGGCGGCGTCGGGGTGGAGCGCAGCCAGTTCGAGGTACTGTCTGACGGCCTCATACACGTTGGTCGACAGGGATGACAGCGGGGGTGCCCAGGGCCCGAAGTGCTCCCGGTAGGCCCGCAACAGCTCGTCGTTGCCCGGACTCGTCACGCTCTGGAAGTAGTTGAGGGCCGTCCAGATGCCGTTGCCGGCCACCGGCCCCACATGCTCCAAAGTGCACTCGTCCATCACCAGCGACACCCGGCTGGCTAGATCCCGCAGACCGGCCTCATGGGCCTGCTGTTGAAAGGCGACCTCGTCAGCGCCCACCAACGACGACATCACTACGTCGGCGCCCGAGGCCCGGATGCTGTCGATGATGGGGGCGAACTCGCGGGTTCCCAACGGGGTGAACCGCTGGGCGACAACCCGGCTGCCCGACGCGTCGAGGATCTTGGCCGCGGCCCGATGGGCTCCAAACGACCAGCTGTACTGCTGGCCCACCAGGAACCAGCGATTCCCGCCGGTCTCTCGCTCCACGATCCGCGACAGGGCGGCCATCTGGGCCTCGGGACGCTCCCCGAACCGGATCACCTTTTTCGCCTCCATGCCGCCCTCGTTGATCACCGGATGAACCATGAGCACGTCGTGGGGTTCCGCGGCGGCCGTCGCCGCCGAAAAACTCGCCGAGGTGACGCAGGCGAAGATGGCCTGGCAGCCAGCCTCGATCAGCCTGACGGTCTCCCTTCGGGCCTGGAGGTGGTCGGTGGAATCGTCGGCGATCAGCAGCTCCACGGGACGATGGCCCACCCCCCCGCTGGCGTTGACCTGTTCGACGGCGAGGCGGGCCATGTATTCGGCGGCCATCGAGTACACGGCGCCTGATCCCGACTTACTGGTCAGAAGGCCGATCCGCCGCGCCCCGGTCGGCGCTGGCAGCGGCAGCGAAGCCCCGCGGTGGCGGGCCAGCCACTCAATTCCCTCCGATGGCACTTGGGCCCGGAACCGCACCCGGGTCTGTGCCGCGCCCGTCCGCTCGAACTTGATGCGCAGCTGTCCCCGCCAGGGCTGATCGTGTTCGATCACGATCTCCCGTCCGGGCATGACAGCCCGCAAGCGGCCCAACACCTGGGCATCGCAGCCCCCGGGCAGATCAATGGCCACCGCGTACCCGGGCGCAACCCGGTGGCACCGAGCCCGGAACATCCACCCCGCGTCGTCTCGCCTGCCGAAGCGCTCGAATGCCTCTGCCGGCGTCAGTTTGACGTCAGCCTCGCTCGACAGGGTGACGGTCGCGGAAGTCACCCCACTGCCAATTTCTCCTCGAACGGGTCGCGGGGCTCAGCAGTTGAGGCGGAAGCGCTCAACTCTTCTGCGGCCTGCGTCATGATCCGCTGAAGGAAGTCGAGCGCCTCGCGCACCGAACCGTCAGCGTCAAGTCGAACATACCTATAGCGGCCCACCTTGCGTTCCTGGACAACGCCGGAGGTGCGGAGCACCCGCAGATGCGACGATACCGTCGTCCTGCCCACAGAGTCGATCCGCTCCGTGATCTCTGACACGGTGCACTCGCCGTGCTCGCTCAAAATGGCCAGAATCTGCCGCCGAACTCCGTCGGACAGGGCATCGAAAGCGAGACTTTCAGTAGATGGGCGCACCATAAAATCCTACACCTCGACTCTTCTGCCCTGGCACATCAATGTGCTACATCGAACCATAAACCACCCGCTCACTTGACCAGATTCTGCATACGGCCTCGGTCGATCGTAACCAACACGGCCAGGATCACCACGAGGCCTCGGAGGATGTCCTGGGTGAAAATCGACACCCCGGTCACGTTCAGCCCATTGCTCAGCACCGTGAGCAGTGCAACTCCCAGAAGCGTCCGGGGCATGCCGCCCACACCGCCGGTCAGGGCGGTGCCCCCGATCACGATGGCCGCGATCGAGTCGAGCAGGTATTGGTTGCCAAGGCTCGGGGTGGCCGATCCGAGCTGGAGCAGCAAGATTGCCCCGCCGAATCCGGCGGTGGCCCCCGAAACCATGAACGCCAGCGTCTTGTACCGTCGCACGGGCACACCGCTCAACGCGGCCACCGGCTCACCCGCACCGATAGCCACCAGATAGCGCCCGAATCGGGTATAGCGATTCATGAACACCAGCAGTACCCATACGATGATGGCGGCCAAAAAGGTGTTGGGGACATCGGGGATTCCCTCGCCGCGGGCCAGCCACTCGAAGGGCAGCTCATCCACAAAAACGGCACGGCCCGACAAGATGTGCAGGGTGATGCCGGTGAAGATGGACAGGGTTCCCAGGGTCACGATGAACGATGGGAGCCTCAGCGCGATAGAGCAGAACGCGTTGACTCCTCCCAGTGCCATTCCGATGAAGATGGTGAGGATGAACCCGGCTGTGCCCCAACCGTGATCGGAGATCAACACTGCGGCCGCGGCGGCGGAAAGGGCGGCAATGGCACCGACGGACAGGTCGATCGATCCCATCAGCACCACCAGCGTTGCTCCAAGGGAGATCATCAGCAGCGGTCCGGCCTGGGTGAGCATCACGTTTAGGTTGGTGATCGAGATGAAGCGCGACTCGAAGGCGGTGAACAACCCGATCAGAACCGGCAACACCAGCACGGGGACCAGTGGACGACCCCAGCGCTGAATGAACTCCACTACGTTGAGCGCCATGTCGGCTGGGCGAACTGCCGTCGCCTCGGAAGCGGCCGGCTCGGGATCCAGATTCTCGTTGTCAGCCATCCGGTGTGTTCCTTATGTCATGAGCCCGATGACGTATGCCTCATCGGGCTTGTTGTCTCGTGACGCGTCGACGGTCTCTACCAATCGGCCGCTCCTCATGACGAGGATGCGATCGCTCAAGCCGATCAATTCCGGTAGGTCGTCGCTGACGATGATGATGGCCGCGTGGGTCTCGGCCAGATCGCGCAGGATGCCGTAGATCTCCCCCTTTGCGCCCACGTCTACGCCGGCGGTGGGATTCTCCAGGATGAGCACGCCCGGCTCCCTGCGGATCCATTTGGCCAGTGCCACCTTCTGCTGGTTGCCCCCGCTCACTTGCGAGATCTTCTGGCCGTCGGTCGCCCTGATGTCGAACTTGCCGATAGCGGCCTGGGTCTCGCTTCGCTCCAGCCGGTTTTTCCACACGCCACCTCGGTACACGAATCCATACTCATCGTGGTCTCCGCTGGGCAGCGAGAGGTTGAACCTCACCGAATCGGCCTGGATGAGGCTGTCGGTGTGCCGGTCGGGCGAGAGGTAGCCCAAGCCCTTCCGCTTCATCTTCACAGTCGAGGCGCGACTGACCCCAGCGTCGTTGAGGGTCATCCTGCCCTCATCCATGCGGTCGGCGCCGGCCAGGCTGCGAGCCAGCGACGACTTGCCAGAGCCCAGGAGGCCCGCGATGCCCAGGATCTCGCCTTGGCGCAGGTCGAAACTGACGTCCCGGAAGAGGAATTTCTGCGCATCGGCGCGGTTGTACTGAGCCCGGTCGCGGCACCCGGCGCCGCGCACCGACAGCAAAATGCGCTCTCGCATGCCGCTGCCCTGGCGGTCCTCGGCGTGGAAGTCGGCTTGGCGGACTCGACCGACCATCAGCTCGTGCAGTGTGGCCTCGTCGGTGTCACCAGCGTTGGTCTGTGCCACCTTCTCGCCGTCTTTCAGCACCACGATGTCCTGGCAGACCTCAAGCACCTCCTTCAACCGGTGGGAGACAAATGCCACTCCGAGGCCGCGGGTGGCCAGTTCGGTGACCATTCCCAACAAGTGGGGCACCTCTTCATGGCTGAGCGCCGCGGTGGGCTCGTCGAACAGCACGAAAGTGCGGGGCAGGCCCAACACGTCGGGCACGGCGGTGGCCTTCACCGCCTCAGCGGCTTGGCGAATCGAATAGTTGAACTCGCTGGTGAGGCGGGTCACGTCCACGTGGATGCCGAATTCCTCCACCACCCGTCTGGCCTCTCGGATCATGCGGGTGCGGCTCAGGATCCCCCGGTTGGTGAACGCGATCTCATGGCCCAAGAACAGGTTCTCGTACAGCGGGATGCCGGCGATCAGCGCGGGCTCCTGGAACACCCGCCAGATGCCCAGGGTGTTGGCGGCCTTGTAGGAGTGGGGATCGAACCGCTGGTCGTTGAGGAACATCGCACCCCGATCGGGCCTGGTGATGCCGCATACGACGTTCAGCATCGTCGACTTCCCAGCCCCGTTTTCGCCTACAAGGCCGGTGACCTTTCCTGGCTCAAGTGACAGGGAGACGTTGTCAAGCGCCAACTGAGCGTCGTAGCGCTTCGTGACGCCCTCGATCCGGAGCATCGCTACGCTCTTTCCCCCTCACCTCGGGTAGTGGAATGGTGGAACTTTACGCGTGAAGCACTGACACGTCAATAATGATCGACGTATCGGACAGCCCCGTTCAGCCCTCGAGACGCTGATCAGCGGGCAGGTATCGACGCCTTACAGCTGCACTCCGGTGAAGTCGAAGTTGTCCATCTTGATCTTGTAGTGGCTCTCGTAGAGCGCATCGGTCTCGGCGATGCCCCCGGCCGCCGCGGCCTCGGACCAGTCGGAGGGGAGCTGATAGCCAGACGGCGGATCGGCGATTCCCACCCAGTACTCCTCGAGGTGGATCGCGGCCAAGCTGGTCTGCGGATCCCAGTCGTCGGGGTTGTGCACCCGCGAAGCGAGAATGGGATCGAACGGGAGGCGGTCCTCAGCGCCGTAATAGCGGCTGATGAGGCCGTCCACGTTCTCCTGGGTGACGTGGATGCCGTTCACCCACATCTGCCGTTCGATCGGACCGAACTCCACGCCTTGCAGCGTGTCGTACATGCGGGTGATCGGATGGACCGCAAAGGAGTGTGGTCCGTGGAAGTTGGTGGAGAACACCTCGCCGCGCTGAATGTTCTCAAGGATGTCGGGGTTGCCGTCCTGCCCGCAGAACAGCACGTCGTCGCCCGGCGTGTAGCCCAGGCCCTCCGCGGCGGGGAGGACACCGGTGAGCATGGCGTCGTTCGAGCAGGCCACGCCGTCGGGCTTGCCGTGCCTTCCGACGAGATCCTGGAACGCCTGCTGGGCGAGCACTGGATCCCAGCTTCCCGGCAGCTCCCCGACAATTGTCAAGGTGGGGAACTCGTCCACGGCCTGGTGAACGCCGGCGGTTCGACGGAAGGCCAGCGACCCGCCGGGGAAGCCGGCGATGTGGAAGATCTTGCCCTCTGCTGAGCCGAGTCGGTTCACGATCTCCTGGCACATGAGCTTCGTCGACCCGTAGATGTTGGGCGGGTCGTGCAGGTCCCAGAACGCCGTGTAGAACTCGTTGGTGTCCACAGGCATGAACCACGGACCGGCGGCCCACATCTGGGAGTGGTAGGCCTCCGCCGGGGTAGCCGCCTGGTTGATCGGGCGAACCTCCGAGCCGTCGATGCCGGACACCCAGATCATGTTGTGCCCGCTGCCGATGTACTGGCGAGCAAGGTCAACGGAGTTCACCGGGTCGAGGTTGGTGTTGCCCTCGGTATAGGCCGAGATGCCCAGTATCTCCACGCATTGGCGGCCGGCGTCGGCCATCGTCCGGGTGTACTGGTTGGGCGTCAAGATGAGGTGGGCCAAACGGCCCTCCTTGCGGGAGACCACGGCCACCGTCTGAGTGGGCGCCGCTGTGGCCGGTGCCGCTGTGGCCGCGGGCGCGGCCGCATCATCATCGTTTCCGCAAGCTACCCCGATCCCGGCCATGGCCAAGCCCACAGCCGACATCCGCAGCACATCCCGGCGGGACATCCCCTTCGTGTCGAGGTGCTCCAGGATTGGATCGATGGTGCTGTTGTCACCAGGGGTTGGAACCGTGGAGGTTACAACCGATCTGGACTTTGAAGAGCGTGTCATAGTGGCCTTCCCCTCTCTCATTCTCTGTGCCCCACGAAGGTTGCGGAACCGCGGGATTCCCTTGATTCCCTTGATGTAAGGCCAGATTTGGTGGAACCTTACGCCCAATCTGCCAACACGTCAACAGCTATCGACACATCTATCTAACGGCTTCATCTGTCGATGGCCATTGACCTATTGGACTTGCTGTGGTTAGCCTGTTGCCATGAGCTCCTCTGCCACCCAAGCCGTAGGTCCTTCTTCCGGCGGCCGACTGGCGGTCGGCGGAAAACTGTCGATGGTCGAGTGGGGGTTGATGGCCCTCGCGCTGTTCGCCGTGCACATCCTGCTGCAAGAGAACGGGATCTTGTTCTCCGACCAAATTGCCGAGTATCTGCACGAGTTTTCCCACGACGCTCGCCACTCTCTCGGCGCTCCATGCCACTAGTCGCTTGGGATAGCTATGGCCGTTGAGACATGGACCCAGCGCCTTGGTCGTGGCGCGATCGCGGGCTCAGCCGGCGGCGCGGTCTCAGCCGTCGTCCTCTGGCTCGCCGTTGAGCCCTCAATCACCAAGGCCATCGATCTGGAGAACGCCGCCGCCGAGGGGCACTCTCACGGTGATGATGGAGAGCTCATCTCGCGAACGACTCAGCTGATCGGGGGAACGGTAACCTCCATTGTGGTGGGGGTGCTTTTTGGCGTGGTGTTCGCGGTGGTCTACGCCCGATCTCAACACCGTCTGGCGGGCTTCACCGATCTCGGGCGATCGGTGAGCTTGGCCGCCCTCGCCTTTTCCGTTGTTGCGCTGCTCCCCGCCCTGAAGGTGCCGGCCAATCCTCCAGCAGTCGGAGATCCAGGAACCGTCAACGACCGAACGCTCACCTATCTGGCGATCATCCTGTTTGGGCTAGTGCTCGTTGGGGTTAGCTTCGCCGCCGCTCAAGCCGTCCGGCGGCGGACTGAACGCGCCGAGCTGTGGTGGGCGGCCGGCATCTGCGTGGCTGTAGTCGGCGGTGCCCTGATCCTCTACTTGGCCCCCAGCGGCAACGTGGATATCCCGGCGACGATGCCCGCGTCGCTGGTGTGGAAGTTCCGCATCGGCTCGCTGGGCCAGCACGCCGCGATGTGGCTCGGCATCGCCTTGGCCTACGGAGCCCTGGCTCACCGGCGTTCACTCGCCCGTCAGCCGAGCGAAGCTCCGGCCACCGCAGCTTGGGCCGAGTAGACGACCGCAGTATCGCCCTGCCAGCTCGCCGAGCAAGGTTGGCGGGCTGCTATGTGGTTGGAGCCAGGCCCAACTCGCGGGAGATGACCAATCTCTGGATTTCGCTGGTGCCCTCGCCGATCTCCAGAATCTTGGCGTCCCGGTAGAACCGCGAGACAGGGGTTTCGTCGATGAACCCGTAGCCTCCGAAGATCTGGGTTGCCTCCCTGGTGGCTGTTACCGCTGCTTCGGTGGCGTACAACTTGGCAATGGCCGCTTCTTTTTTGAACGGCAGCCCGGAATCTTTGCGGGCCGCGGCGGCGTAGGTCATCTGACGGGCTGTTTCTGCGGCTACTGCCATGTCGGCGCATTTGAACGCGATGGCCTGATAGCTGCCGATTGGCCGGCCGAAAGACTGGCGTTGATTCGCATAGGCGGTGCACTCGTCCAAACAGGCTTGGATGAGGCCCACTGCCAGTGCGGCGATGGCGATGCGCCCATCGTCAAGGGTGGCCAGGAATTGGTGAAACCCGCGGCCCGGTTCTCCCAGCAGATTCGCCTCTGGCACCCGGCAGTCGTCGAACACCATGCCGTGGGTGTCGGAGGCATGCCATCCCATCTTTCGGTAGGCCGGCTCCACGACAAGGCCGGGTGCTCCTGCGGGGACGATGATCGCTGAGACGCCGTCGTCGGTGCGGGCTGTGATGGTGACCAGGCTGGTGATGTCGGTTCCCGAGTTGGTGATGAACGTCTTGGCGCCGTTGATCACCCACTCCGGTTCGCCCTCCGTGCGGTCGAGCACGGCACGGGTCTGGGTGGCAGCAGCATCGGAGCCTCCCTGGGGCTCGGTGAGGCCGAATCCGGCCAGCGTCCTCCCTGCCACCAGATCGGGAAGGTACTGGTGCTTTTGGCTCTCCGTTCCGTACTCGAATATCGGCTTTGCTCCCAGGCCCACCCCGGCCTCCAAGGTGATGCCCATTGATTGATCTGCTCTGCCGATCTCCTCGATGGCGATGCACAGCGTAGTGAAGTCGGAATTTCCGCCCCCGTATTCCTCGGGGAACAAAAGGCCGAACAGGCCGAGATCTCCCATCGCTCGCACGGTGTCGGTGGGGAAGACGTGGTCGCGGTCCCAATCGGCGGCGTACGGGGCGATCTGTTGGGCTGCAAAGTCGCGTACCACGCTGCGGAACGCCTCCTGCTCCTCTGTGAAGAACATGCTCATGCGTGCCGATCCTTTGCCGCTTCGACCAATCTGAGTTCTTCGATGGCTTGCTCGCGCATGAGGTACTTCTGGATCTTGCCGGTGATGGTCATGGGGAACTGATCGGTGAACTTCACGTAGCGGGGGATCTTGTAGTGGGCGATCTGGCCTCGGCAGAACTCCTTGATGTCTTCGGCGTCCGCAGGGGCTCCGTCCCGCAGCTGGACCCAAGCCATGATCTCCTCGCCGTATCGGGTGTCGGGGACGCCGATCACCTGCACCTCGACCACGTCGGGGTGGCGGTAGAGATACTCCTCGATCTCTCGGGGGTAGACGTTTTCTCCGCCTCGGATGATCATGTCCTTGATGCGCCCGACGATATTGATGTAGCCGTCGTCGTCCATGGTGGCGAGGTCGCCGGTGTGCATCCAGCCGTCTTCGTCGATGGCCTCGGCAGTGCGGGCTTTGTCGTCCCAGTAACCCAGCATCACCGAGTAGCCCCGGGTCATGAACTCTCCGGCCTGGCCCCGGGGAACGGTGTCGCCGGTTTCAGGATCTGTGATGCGGATCTCGACGTGGGGATGGGCCCGGCCCACCGTGGCCACCCGCTTGTCCACTGAGTCGTCGACCGACGTCTGGGTGGACACCGGCGAGGTCTCGGTCATTCCGTAGGCGATGGTCACCTCATCCATATTCATCCGGTCCACCACCTGCTTCATCACCTCCACCGGGCAGGGTGAGCCGGCCATAATCCCGGTGCGCAGCGACGACAGGTCGTAGTCGTCGAGGTCGGGCTCGCCCAGCTCGGCGATGAACATGGTTGGCACCCCGTAAAGGCTGGTGCATCGCTCCTGCTCGCAGGCCCCGAGCGCGGCCGCGGCGTCGAATCCCGCGGAGGGAACTACCATGGCCGCGCCGTGGGTGGTGCAGGCCAAGTTGCCCAGCACCATGCCGAAGCAGTGGTAGAAGGGAACGGGGATGCAAACCCGGTCGGCTGGTGTGTAGCCGCAGGCCTCGCCCACGAAGAATCCATTGTTCAATATGTTGCGGTGGCTCAGCGTGGCTCCCTTGGGAAACCCAGTAGTCCCGCTGGTGTACTGGATATTGATCGGATCATTGGGATGAAGCCCCGCCGAGCGTTCCTCAACCTGATCCGGTGACACTGCTTCACCGGCGGCCAGCAGGCTGTCCCAATCCGAGGTCTGGAGATAGACCACCTGGCGGGACGGCACTCGGTCCCACACTTCGTCGACCATGCCCCGGTAGTCGCTATGGGAAAACGACTCGGCCGCCACTAGAACGCTGATCCCCGACTGGTTCAGCACATACTCCAACTCGGCTGTCCGATATGCAGGGTTGATTGTCACCAAAATTGCCCCGATGCGGGCGGTGGCGTACTGCACCAGCACCCATTCGGCGCAGTTGGGACTCCAGATCCCCACCCGGTCGCCCACCTGCACTTCCAGCGCCATCAAACCCGCAGCTACCTCGTCTACCGCGTCCGCGAACTCCCGGTAGGTGTAACGCTGACCCTGCTCTACCGACACCAGCGCGTCCCGACCCCCATGAGCAGCCACCGTGCGGGCCAAATTCGCCGGGATGGTCTCATCCAACAACGGCGTCCCCGTAGATCCCGAGTCAGCTGACAACTTCATGGGCTTGATCTTCTTTCCTTTGGCCTTGCTATCCGTTCGTCGGCATGGTCTTGGTTCTCGGGCGCGAGCGGCTAGAGAGCCATGTACTTTCGTTGCAGTTCTCTGTCGCGGCTGAGCTCGGTTATGTCCAGTTCTTCGACGATTTCGCCTTTGTCCATGATCAGGCCGCGGTGGGCGACCCGGGCCGCGAAATCGAGATTCTGTTCCACCACAAGAACCGCTATACCACGCTGTGAGTTGATCTGCTCCACGTTTGTCGCGATTTCGTCCAGGATTGAGGGCTGGATCCCCTCGGATGGTTCGTCGAGCAAGAGAAGTCTTGGCCGGGCCATCAGGGCACGGGCGAGAGCAAGAATCTGTTGTTGGCCCCCGGAGAGACTGCCCCCGCGAGCCTTGCGCTTCTCGGCCAATATAGGGAATTGCTGGAATGTCTCCTCAAGGTCGTCTCCCTTTGATTTTCCGACTGCTGATGCAGCTACTTGAAGGTTCTCGGCAACGGTGAGTCTGGGGAAGATGTCCCGTCCCTGGGGTACATGGGAGATCCCCATTCGGGCCCGCCTGAACGCGCTGAGTGGACTGAGATCGTTCCCGACGAAGCTCAGGCTGCCGCCGGTGCAGGGAATTGCCCCGCTAATGGCTCGCATCAACGTGGTCTTGCCTGCGCCGTTACGGCCCAAGACCGCCGCAATTTCTCCCGAGCCCAGCGACAAGCTGACTTCATGGAGAACCGGAGTTGAGCCGTAACCTGCTCGCACATGGTCTAAGCGGAGCATTGGCTCACTCCCGTCCCAAGTAGATGTCAAGGATGCGCTCATCGCCAGACAGTTCATCGAAACTGCCCTGGGTGAAGAGTCGGCCTCGGTGCAGCACAGTGACAGGAGCGCCGAGTTGGCGCACAAATTCCATGTCGTGCTCGACCACGATGACCGACGCCCATTCGCCAAGTTGGGATACCAACTCACCGGTTTGGCGGGTCTCCTCCCGTGTCATCCCTGCGGTGGGTTCGTCAAGCAGCACAACGCATGGGCTGGTGGCTACCACCATTCCGATCTCCAGCCACTGCTGTTGCCCATGCGACAGCAAACCAGCAGGGTTGCGGGCGTGTTCACCGAGCCGAAGCCACTCCAACAATTGCTCAGTTCGAACGTCGGCTGTTTCCCGGTTGTGGGGCATTGCGAAGCAGGCGAGCCAGAGGTTCTCCCTAACGGAAAGCTCCTTGTAAATGGACGCCACTTGAAGCTTGACGCCGATCCCTTGTCGGGCCCTCTGAAATGCTGGCCACTTTGTGAGGTTTTGTTCGTCCAACAGCACTTGCCCGTCGGTCACCGAATACTGCCCCGATAGCAGTCCGAACAGAGTGCTTTTGCCAGCTCCATTTGGCCCGATCAAACAGGACACGCCCGTAGAGGGAAACTCAAGAGTCACATTGTCAACTGCGGTGAGGCCTCCGAAGCGCTTGGTCACCATTCGGGTTGCGATCGGAGAGTTGGATCGCTCTCCGTTGGCCTCCGCCATCCAGTCGAGTACCGGTGACGCCGTGGGCTGGATCTGGCTGGCTTGCGCAGGCTCCTGGGAATTGGGTGGTGCCGGCTGGCGGTTTGCCGCTTGACGGCTTGCCAAAGCCCATGCCCTGGCCGCATTGGCAATGACCCCTCCGGGAAGAAATAACACGATGAAGATCAGGATCGCACCCAGCACGATGGGCTCATTGTTGCCGTCTGCTCCTCCAGCCCAGGAAGAGAGTCCCTCGACGATCAGCACCCCGATGAAGGCACCGGCAACGCTGGATCGGCTGCCAACCAATATCCAAATGACCACCAGCGCCGCAGGGGTGAGCGAGAAGATCGGTGGACTGATGAAGCGGCCCCACGCAGCGAACAGGGCACCAGCAAATGCGGCTATTCCGCCTCCAATTGTGAACAATGCCAGCTTGTGGGCTCGGACGTTGTAGCCGGACAACTCGGTGCGGAGTTCGTTGTGCTGCATCGCCACCGCTATTCGTCCGAATGGGCGTCGGGAGAGTATGCGGATACCGACGGCAATCAGAAGACCTGCGGCTACGCACACAACGAAGAATTGGACCCTGGTCAGCTCATGGCTGGCGCCACCCGGCAGCCTCCAAGTGAGCCGGGGGATGCGGGTCATGCCGTTGTAGCCCCCGAAGGGTGCGTCTCCGATCCGATACTCCGATCCTGAAGTGGAGTTCACGAACGCGAACAGGACCAGGCTGGTTGCCAGCGTGATGATGGCCACGTACACGTTGGTGACGTTGCCGTAGAACATGAAGTAGCCCAACAGCGCGGCGAACGCCGCGCCGACCACCACGGCTGCCACCACTGCGGTCAGGGATTCCCCGGTGTTGTCGGCGAAATTGATGGCCCAGAATCCGTAGGTGTAGCCGCCAATGCCGTATAACGCGGCCTGCCCGAAGCTGAAGATGCCTCCGTAGCCCCAGATCAAGACCAGCGATAGAGCCAAGATCGCCTGAATCGCCCAAAGGGACCATTCGAAGGCGGTGAACTCCTCTACCGTGTTCCCGAGGATCGCTACGGCAACCAGGGCCAGTCCGGCTACAGATAGATCCGTTCCCAATGAGCTTCGGGCCGATGACGCCCCGGAGCCGGCAAGCCTCGCCAGCTGAGCCATCATCGGGTGTCGCGCCTTCCAGTGAGCCCTTGAGGCATAAACCGCAGGATGACTATTGCGGCGATAAGCAGCATGGCTTGTCCGATGACCGGGGTGAAGCGATTGGTGGCCACGTTCTCCACCAAACCGAGCAGCCCGCTTGCCGACACCGTGCCGGCGATGAACGACGGACCGCCCACGATCACTGTCATGAACGACCGGGCGACGTATGTATGACCCATCGTGGGGATGACCCCGACCAGCGGGGCCAGCAGCGCGCCGGCTGCCCCGGCGAGGGCGGACCCCAGTCCGAAAGTCCACATATTGATCAATGAGGTGTTCACTCCCAGTTCCTGGGCCATGGTCGGTGACTGGGTAGCGGCCCGGGCTAGCAGCCCGTACTTTGTCTTGCGCATCACTATGAACGTGCTCGTCGTGAGGGCCGCAGCTGCTCCCATGAGAATCAAGTTGTATGCAGACATCGAGAATTCGCCGACGGTGAAGCTGCCCACCGGAACCCGTATTCCTTCCGTAACCGACCCGTAGTGGTTGTCAACCGCCTGGACAAGGATCAGCGACACCCCCCAGGTAGCCAGCATGGTGTCGAACAGGCGGCCGTACAGCCGTCGAATGAGTAGCCGCTCCAGAACTATGCCGAAGACGCCGACAGCTGCAGCTGCGATCAGCATGGCCAGCCACACGTTCATCCCGCTTCGAACCCCCGAAAGAGTGGCGAACGCGCCCAGCATGATGAATTCGCCGTGGGCCAGGTTGATGATGCCCCTCATGCCGAAGATGACCGCGAGCCCAATGGAGACCAGGAGCAGGATGGCGATGCCGGAGAAGAGATCGAAACCCAGGTTGAAGAGTCGGTCAAGGGCCATGGAATCAGAGTCTCCCAGGGTGCCCGTCGAAATGCGGAGGGCTGGCTGAAAGCCCTGCGGGGAGGGTGCTGGGCACCCTCCCCGCCAGTGGCATGGTCACTCCCAACCCGGAGGGGAAATCGGGTCTAATTCGGAGTGAACTGCTCGTTGGTTTCGGGGTTGGCTATGAGGTCGCATGACTCCTGCTCGAACGACGGTGGGATGTTGTCGTAGGTCTCGAAGACGTCGAAGCCTCCGGAATCGTTCGTGCGAGCCAGGCTCACTGGTTGAACCAAATGGTGGGAGCCGCCGTCGAGGGCCACTATGCCCTTGGGGCTGTCAAAGCTGACACCGCTCTCCAGCTGGGCGATGACCGCGTCGCGATCCAGCGTTCCGGCAGCATTGACCGCGTCGGCCCACAGGTGCCAGCCTTCCCACACGTAGACGGCCAGGTCGGTGATATACGGATAGTCGTCGCCGTATTCGGCTTTCCATGCCTCTACGAAAGCCCTGTTCTGTGGAGTGTCGAGCTCCTCGAAGTAGGGATAGGCCACGATGATGTTCTCGGCTGAGACAGGATCGAGGGCAACTTGCTCGTTTCCGAGCCCGAAGGTCGTCGACACAACCGGGATGCTCTCGTTGACACCAGCAGCGGCATATTGGCTGTAGAACGACATGTGAGCGCCGCCGACAAGCAAAGACATCACGGCGTCAGGGGCTGCACTCTGGACGGCGGAGATCGTCGTGCCGAATTCAGCGACATCAAGAGGGAAGAAGTCCTCGCCCACAATCTCGCCTCCGTGATCTGCGGCGTAGTGCCTCACCCAGTCAGCAGAGATCTGGCCGTAGTTGTAGTCGGCGGCCAGTATGTACAGGCGGGGGCCGATGTTCTCGATCGCCCAGGGGATGAGCACCTGAAGCTGCTGGGTGGGCACAACCCCCGTCACGAAGGTGTTGCGATCGCACACGCCGCCTTCGTAAAGGACGTTGTAGAAGTACAACAGCTCAGCCTCGCCGAATGTCGGTCGAATCGCCTCTCTAGAAGCGCTGGTTATGCCTGCGTGCACCACAGCGAGATCTTCAGCTACTAGCCGATCGGCGCCGGTGATGTACTCGTTCTGATCCGACTTGGAGTCAAGGGCCACGAGTTCGAGCTGGCGTCCGAGCACACCGCCTTTGGCGTTGATGTCTGCGATCGCTAACCGAGTGGCGTCGACCATGGGGGTGCCGTAGATGTTCAGCGGGCCAGTCTCATCAAGCAGGCTCCCCACTCTGATCGGCTCGCTTGTGCTCTCGTCGACGCTGGGCGCTTTTTCTTCCTCCTCTTGTACCTCGCCGCTGGTAGGCGGTTCCTGGGTCGGCTCGGGCGCATCGCCGGGATCCTCCTCGACAGGCGTGGATTGCTCCACTTGGCTAGCCCGGTCGTCGGCGGACTCGGCCTGGTCGTCGTCGTCATTGCCGCAAGCGGCGGCCAGCAGGACAAACACGAACAAGACTGCAGCGATCCGCAGCCACGGACTCCTGATGCGGTGTTCTCTTGGAGCATTCATTGGCAGTGCAATCCCTTCCTCGAACTGGAGATTCCGGAATTCGGCGCCCCCAGGTAGCTGTCCCTCCGAGCACAAGTCACTCGAAGGAAGCTCAAAGTTGTGATTCAGAGTTCACCGTGACCTCGGTGGTCTCGTCACCCGCGTTTGCAGGGTTGAAGCCAACTACCCGCGAATGAAGGTTGGTTGGCGCATCGCGCCAGTCATAGCAATCGCAGCTGCCTCGCGGTGGCCAATGCCTCGATCCGGTTGCGGGCGTGCAACTTGGCAAGCAGCGATTGGATGTAAGAGCGAACGGTGTTCTCCGCCAGATGCAGTTCGGCGGCGATCTCCTTGCTGGTCCGACCGAGGGCCATCACACATAGCACCTCGTATTCCCGGAGAGTAAGCGATTCGTAGAAGCCTCCGTTCTCGCCCAATGAGACGGCGCGGGTGTGGGGGTCTTCCACAAGCGAGGGGTCGACGAACAGTTCGCCTGCGAGGACTTTCCTCAGCGCATCGACGAGGTTGCTGCCATCTTTGAGCACCACTCCGACTGCGCCGGCATTCAGGCACGCCCGTAGGGGTTCACGGTCGTCGAACGCCGTGTGGATCACGATGCGGGAGCAGTTGGACACTTCTCCTAGCGACCGGCACAGATGTGGGGCGAAGTTGTCGCCGAGCTTCAGATCCAAGATGACGACATCGGGGGTCAATGACTTCGCCAATGCGACGCCGTCTTCGCCCGTCATTGCCTCCCCGACCAGGGTCAGGTCGGGCTCGTTCGCCAAGAGCTGTCGCACACCATCGATGACTACCGGGTGATCGTCAATTACCAGCACTGACGCGACCATCACACCGCCTTGAGCGGCAGCGAAATTCGGACGATGGTTCCCCCGTCTTCGCCGGCCGCCACTTCGAGATCACCACCCTGGCGCTGTGCCTGCCTCAGGATCGAAGCCAGCCCCCAGTGTTGATCACCTCGTGGGATGACTTGGAGTTCGAAGTCATCGGGCAGCCCGCGGCCGTCATCCTGGATCACCAAAGAAACCCTGCTTGCCTCGAAGTGAAGCGTCACCACTACAAGCGACGCCGACGCGTGGCGCTCAATATTGAACAATGCCTGGCGTGGGGGGCCGGGAAAGCCCCCGGGGGCGGGGGTGGGGGGGGGGGGGGGGGGGGGCCCCGCCCCGGGGGGGGGGGGGGGGGTTTGGGGGGGCGGAGGGGGGGCGGGGGGGCGGGGG
>VYDF01000127.1:24569-28000 GCA_009843565.1 Acidimicrobiia bacterium
GGCGTGCGGCGCCGATAAGAGCCGCTTAGGGTGGTGTTGGCAGTGGGCAGGGGTTGCCCCGGACCATGAAGTGGACTGTGAGGTTTGACCGCGTCTGAAGGTCGTCGGTCTCGCGTTGCAAGGCAATTGCGACTGCTTGTGTCTGTGAACTTGGTGCCATGACTTTGAATGCTTGGCGCATTCGCTTTGTTGCCTCGTGCGCCTGCTCTTCGATCCCCACGGCAACCTGGGCCAAGTGCTCATCACCACTGTCGCGAAGTCGTTGCGCGGCGACGCTGATTGAGAACAGGAGCTGGCCGACGTCGTCATGCAGATCACTGGCAATCCGCTGGCGCTCAGCGTCGACCCGTTGTTGTATTGCCGCCGAGGCCCGGATTGACGCCGCCATCATGGGAGCGATGTTCCTGGCAGCTTCGGCGAGAATGCTCCTCGCTCTGTCGCCGATAGAACCAATCGATCGGATGCCTCCGTAGAGAATTCCAACCAATTCGGCGTCGTACTCAACGGGAACCGCCAGCATTCCGCCGAGCCCTTCACCGTTGACGATGTCTACGAAGTGATTCGTGATCCGGGGATCGTCGGCGTAGTTCTGGACCTCGACTTGGCGCCGCTCCACCATCACCCGGCCGCCGAGGCCTTTCCCGGTTGAGACTTGCACTTGGCGAAATCGGTCGTTGCGGGCTCCGTGTACTCCCCGCATCGCAAACATGGATGAACCCTCTCGAACCGCAACCGACACGAGCGGTAGGCCCAGTATGCGATAGAGGTCGACTGCGGTCCTTTGGGCTAGGGCGCCGGCGTCCAAGAACCCCACAAGGTCTTCGCTCAGCAGGGCAAGTCGTTCCAGGTCGTCGGCGTCCGCCAGTTCAATTCTCATTATCTGCCCAGGGTCTTCTGGGCCATTGGTGACAGGGCGAACCCGCCGACAAGATTCTCGTAAGCGCGCCCCACTCTCATCAGAGTTGCCTCATCCCACTGTTTGCCGACGAGGCTCATGCCAACCGGCATGCCCTGACCCCCGGCGACTGGGATCGTTAGGTCTGGATTGCCGGTTACATTCGACACCGCAGTATTCGGGATCATCTCAAGGGCTCTTGCCACGTACTCGTCGACTGGGGCATCGCTCGATGGGATGGTTTTGGCGGGGAACGGGAGAGTCGGGTAGCAGAGGACATCGTAGGTCTGGAGGGCGCGATCGACTGCGGCGTTGATCTGGGGCCGCACATTGGAGGCGCGTGCGTATGCCCCGCCGCCGGTGCGCTCGGCCATATATTCCGCGCACAGGATCACGAATTTCAGAGTCTGGGACACATGGTGTCCCTTCGATTCCCAGCCCTTCTTGGTGTGCTCGATTTGCTCTGGGTCATACAGGCCTCTGTAGTTCATGCCATAGCCATTGCCCCGGATCATCTGCCACATCGCTCCGTCAGTGGCAATGACATTCCATATGTGCAAGGCGTCGCGGTGTTCGGGCATGGAGAAGGTCTCGACTCTGGCACCGAGGTCCGCGAGACGATTCGCCCCAGCTTCGACCATTGAGTCCGAATCCGGATCACTGAGGCTCTCCCATCCAAATCCCTCGGACACAACGCCTACTCTCAGGCCTTCAATGCCGTCTTCGATTCCAGCGGCATAGTCGATGCCTGAGGGCGCCATGGCTTGGCGCGGATCATTTCCGTCGGGACCCGCAATAGCCGTCAAGAACGCGGCGAGATCGTCCATGTTTCGAGCGACCGGGCCAACGTGATCGATGGTCCATTCGATGGGGTATATGCCGGTGTAAGGCACCAGCCCGAACGTGGGCTTGATTCCACAAGTACCTGAGAACGACGAGGGAATTCTGATCGAACCGCCCTGGTCAGCTGCGATTGCCATGTCGACTTCGCCAGCCGCGACCAACGCGCTGCTTCCCCCAGACGAACCTCCCGCAGTCTTGGATGCATCCCACGGGTTCCTGATCGGAGCGAGGGCTGAGGTGTGGCTCGCACCTGAGAAACAAAGATCTTCGCAGGCGGCCTTTCCAAGGATTCGACCGCCGGCGTCGAGGATGCGGCGAACGACGGTGGCGTCAACTGTGGGGACATAGCCTTCGAGGATCCGCGACCCATTCATCATGGGAACTCCCGCAACAGCGGCATTGTCTTTGATGGCGACGGTCCTCCCGGCGAGCAGGCCTGTGTCCTTCTCTTTGATGTCGCACTTGACGTACCAGGCTCCCAGCTCATTGTCGGAGTCATCGGGCCAATGGCTCTCGCGACGAGGCGCGGCAGGCTTGGACTCGTCGTACATTGCGTCGACATGGTCATAGGAGCCCAAGGCGCCTTCCACCAGCGCTTGATGAATCTCGAGCTGGTCTTGTTGAAGGTCGAGGCCCCATCGGTCAGAGATCGCCCGGAGCTCATCGAAATCAGGTGCTGGAATTGCCATATGTGCTCCTCGTCTAGTCGCGACCTCCCAGGCCTACTTGCTCAATCAAGCGTAGGTGTGGAAATGGAAACGTCAAGACCCGCGATTGCAGGTATCAGACGGGAGCGGTTCGTTTGATCCCAAACCTCAGTCGTGGCTGGTGACGCCGCCGTCGACTATGAGGGTGGTGCCGGTTACGAAGCCGGCCTCGTCGGACATGAGAAAGCGGACCGCCTTGGCGATGTCGGTGGGGGCGCCCACCCGGCCGAGTGGGGACTTCTCCACACAGGCGGCCTTGGTCGGGGCGTCGTCCATCATCGCGGCCGTCATCGGCGTCTCGATGTAGCCAGGGCACACGGCATTCACCCGAATGCCGTCGGGGCCGAGGTGGTTGGCCAGCGACTTCGTGATGCCCACCACGCCGTGCTTGGAGGCGGTGTACGACGGGATCATCGCATTGCCCACCACCGACATGATGGAGCCGATGCCCACAATGGCCGACCCTTCATGGCTTCTCAGGTCGCCCAGCAGTGCCTGAACCACAAACACTTCGGCCCGCAGATTCACTCCAATCACCGAGTCCCAGATCTCCTCGGTGAGTTGGTCGATGTCCATGGAGGACACGATCCCCGCGGCGTGGACCACTCCGCCGATGTCGCCCAGCGCTTCCCGGGCGGCGACCACCGCGTCGTCGATGCTGGCGCGATCAGTCACGTCCAGACCGGCCGAGTGGGTCACCACCCCGCAGTCGGCGGCAATCGAGGCCGCCACTTCGGCCGCCCCCTCGCCATTGATGTCCCACAGCGACACCGGTCGCCCCACCTCGGCCAAGGCGCGAGCACACGCCCGTCCAATCCCCGACGCTCCTCCCGTGACCACCACACCGGTGGTCGGTGACATCTCCAATGCAGACATGGCGGCCACCCTATGCGGTGGAAGGCGAGAGGATGACTTTGATCGAAGGGCCGAAAGCGCCTAGTCGTGCAGGCCGCACTCGGTCTTGTCGGTGCCAGCCCAGCGGCCGG
>VYDF01000186.1 GCA_009843565.1 Acidimicrobiia bacterium
CCCCACAATGCCAGTTGCAACCCTCGGGCCAATCATCTCCGCATGGGTCACATAATTCCACTGGAATTGGCAGAGTGGGTAATCGAAGCACGCTCTCTTCTTTCATCTCTTCAAGATACTGCGATCCCGCTATACACCGATGCATACAATCGGAGAGATTGCCCGTCCCTTGCGCAACACACTGCATAAAGCACCAGTCGATCAAGTCGGGTTGTTCGGACTGATCTGCCAGAGTAGACATTGCGGTGCCGCCAAAGATCGCGGCGAACGCAATAGCAGCGATGAGCTTCTTCATTTCCTCTATCCTCCGCTGTCTGACTCACCCGCGCCCAAAATGTCTGCCGCTCAAAGGCACAGGCATGTTGCATTTTCCCCATTGATGCCACTTCGGCCATCATAGCAGCGAGCCTCACTCCCTACCGGGCAGGTGATCGAGCAGTCTGCGCCATGAGTGCCAGTCTCGAACTTGGTCCGTCCGCCCTGCGCTTCGCATGAAGAGCCGCAGTCGTGAGCGCTAGCCATTCCAACTGCGAAGAGAAGCAGTCCGCAGACCGCAAGCGCTAGGATAATCTTCATGACACTCTCTTTCCTTCGTTCAGTTCGGTGCCGTCGGTGAGCTACCGGCGGCCGCGCTCTCCATTCTCTTCAGCGCTTCCCTGATCCACTCAACATCCCTACGCAGCGCGGCAACATCCGTCTGCAATTGGACAATGGCTGCGCTTTGCTGCTCGAGAGTGGCAACCTTCTCCTGTAGCGGCCGGACCTCCTGCGCGACAATGGCGTTTATCGCCCACACGCCCAAACCGGCCAACGCCCCAACTGCGACGATAGCGAGCGTTGCCGCCTGAATGATTGTTCTGAGGGTATCCTGCTGCATGCCCCGCGCCTCCCTGTCCACTATTCCCTATAATGGGCTAACAGAGAGGACATAGCGCGGGCGGGGTGTACGATGCTGCCCAAATACCCTCTAGGAAATGGTTAGGAAAATTAGGGTGATTTTCATAGAACTGTCTTTCAAAGCTGCCCACAGCAGCGCTGTGATCTGAACCACGAAAACTGCCGTCAATTCGCCATCGTGATGTCATTTGACCATCCAAGGTTGTTCGATCTAAGCCAAGAAAATGGGGATTATATAGCAGATTACCCACCGCCTTCTGAATCAGTGGGTTGTGCCTCTTCCGCCTCCCGCGCTTTCTCGAAGTCCCATTCCTCTTTCGGCGGCCCCTGCATGATCGAACGCGCGATGTTTTCCGGCGTGTCGGGAATCGGCTCAACGTCAGGATATGGCTTCCGCATGTGTTCCTCTCTACGCCGCTACGGGCATGACTGGTTTGCGTCCCTCAAAGAAGTCAAATCTGAACGGTCGGCACGTCCATAAAGCGACCCGCGCTGGCCGCCGCGTCGCGCATCCTTGGCGTGACGCGCTCCGCAAAGCACGTGAATATCCCCAAGTCCGCGCCAGCTTGTTGCCGAGCGCCATTGAACGCCTGCACGTCGCCTGGGCTTGTCCCCCCACCCTTTACCTGAGACACAATGTCAATAAACGTTCCCTTACGGATCGCCAATCGCCCCCGCCCATCAATACCTTTGTCTCCGCGCTGGATTTTGTTGTGTTCCATGCCGTCAACAAGCGAAGCAGCCCACCGCTCAAAGCGGAATGCATCTAAACTGGCGAGTGCCTTGGCATCGTTACGTGTCTTTGGGAATCCGATAAATTCAACATCATCCCACAGGCTATCGAAGTGTCCTCTCAAACGCTTTTCGATAATCCTGCACGCATTCACGCAGACATCTATTCCGATCCATTGCCTATTCAGATTAGACGCGGCGTGAATTGCCGTTCCGCATCCACAAAACGGATCTAGCACAACGTCACCTTCGTTAGAACTAGACGATATGATTCTCTCTAAGAGAGCCACCGGCTTTCGCGTGTCGTATTGGTTATAATCCTTCAAGCCGTCTTCTAATCCAATGTCCACCCACAAATCGTTTATCCGGGGTCCTGGGTTGCTCGCCGCGGCGGGTCTAAAGGCAGATGGAATTCCTCTAGCAGAAAACGTTATTAGCCCATGCGCGTGAAGGGCGTCTAATCTGTCGTGGATTCCCTTGATATCTAGGTATCCGGGAATGATGTTGTTGTGGACCCATTTTGCGTAAGACCCCCTCTTTGGCACAGACCAACATCGCCCCTTTCCCGACGTGGCAGGATCGTATCCCTTCCAAGGTCGTCCTGATTCCCCCTTTGACAAGCCCGGCCCGGTAAGAGGAATTAGCCTATCTCCAGAGACCACCAAGCCGCTTGCCGCATCAAATTGATTGTGCCAAGTCTTTTTGTCGTCGGCGTAAAACAAAATGCGATCTGTTATACGCCCATACCGCCCCGCATCACTGCGTGATGTGGTTCGCCTCCATGCGATCTCATTTAGAAACGAGTCTCCAAATATTGCGTCCATGACAATGCGCAATAGGTAACTCATGGTGGGGTCGCAGTGAAGGTAGATCGAGCCGGTAGGTTTTAGAATACGCCTGCATTCCAACAGTCTGTTCGCCATGTACGACACATAGGCAAGATTGCAGCTCTCGCCCAAGATAGAACGCAAGCCTTCCATCGTCGCTGCCATTTCCACCTGTCCGGCAACGTGGTGGAAATCGTCTTCCGCCTCATGCCAACGCCATGTGTCGTTGAATGCGACCCATTGTGCATCGCCGATGAACGCATTGTAGAGGCGCTTAGAGTTGAAGGGAGGGTCCAAGTAAATCAGATCAACTGAATCGTCGGGAACATCTTCGCGCATAACATCAAGACAATCGCCAAAGTACAGTCGATTGGCCGGGCCGGACATGGCCGCGCCCTCAAGCGATCAGGTCACGATACTGTAGGCGCTTCCCTTCCAAGCCCTTCGCCATGTGGCCCATGATGTCGAGCGTGTCGGCGTCCCGATCATTGTGCCGGCCCGCAAACTCGTTCACGTAGCGATCACAGTGCTTTTCGGAGAAGTGGTGGAAGGTTCCCTGATAGCCGCGCTTCAGCATCGCCCAAAACGACTCGATCCCGTTGGTGTGGGCCATCCCCCGCACGTACTCGCCTGCGGAGTGATTCACCGTGTCATGGTCGAAGTCGCCGCCCAGACCGCTGTAGGACTTCGACTCGTCGGTGTAGACGGTGGCGCCCGGCGCGGTGTGCTCCGCGACGAAACCCTTCAGCGTCGGACCTTCCGTGTTCTCGACCACGCGGGCCACGACTTGGTTGCTCTCGCGATCCTTGGCCCCTACCACGATGGCCTTGCCAGCGGTGGGACCGGCGCCCTTCATGGCCTTCCGCTTCTTCGCGGACATATTCTTGCGCTTCCCGCCCAGATACGCCTCATCGGCCTCTACGGGGCCGGCAAACGGGCTTCCGTTGTCGCGCCACGTCTCGCGGATGCGCTGCGCCAAGTACCACGCCGTCTTTTGCGTGATACCCAGGTCGCGGTGGAGTTTCATGCTGGACACTGACTTGAGGTTGGTCGCCAGCAGGAAGATCGCGATGGCCCACACCTGGAAGCCCAGCTTTGAGCCTTCCATCAGCGTGCCGAGCTTGACCGAGAAATCCTTGCGGCAATCGCGGCAACGGTAGGGCTGCGGCTTGCGCGTCGGACGCTCTTGAACGTTGGTCGATCCGCAGTCCGGGCAGTGAACGCCATCGGCCCAGCGGGTCTCTACAAACCAGCGCTCCGCCGTCGCATCGTCGGGGAACATCCGCGTGATCTCGACCAGAGACAGACCCTTGCGGAAGTGCTTGCCCGGTGCCTTGTGTGCCATTGCCGCCTCCCTGTATTGGAAGCAGTTTACCCATTGGGCGAGGCCGGGTCAAGCACTTTTGGGTAATCTGCTATATAATCCCCAA